>JBCCJB010000567.1:0-1517 GCA_039028015.1 Planctomycetota bacterium | reverse complement strand
TCTCTGCCCTGCATCGTCTCGGGCACACTAAGCCCGCATGAGGTCAGCATCGTCGGAGCCAAGTCGACGTTCAACGTCATCGCATCATGAGTGCGGCCGCGTTGTGCATCCGGCAATCGCGGATCAAAAACAATCAGCGGTACGCGAATGCTCTCCTGATGCGGGTACCACTTATCGGCCAGTCCGTGTTCCGCGTGATAGTAACCATTATCGGTGGTGAAAATGATCATCGTCTGATCCAACGCTCCCTGAGCTTCCAGCAGCTCGATCACGCGTCCGCAAGTCGCATCCACCTCCGACGCCAGGCGATAATAGTTTTTCATCATCGATTGATACTTTTCGGGCGTATCAAAGCGCCAATGCCACCGATTGCGTCCCTCATTGCTTTCGCGACTGACAAATTCGGGCAGTCGTTCAAACGAAGCATCGGTTGCATTGGGAGGCACCGGGATTCCGATGCTATCATAAAGCGACATGCTCTCCGGCTGAGGCAGAAACTGTAGCGGATGATTGTCCTCGGCATGTGTAGCAAAAAACGCTACCGTCAGAACGAATGGTTGATCTCGAGGTCGAGCCGTTAAAAACTCTAAAGCGTCAATTTCGTTCTGCTCAGTGACATGAATGAGCCGCCGTCCCTGTCCCGGTCGCGGCTTCATCCAGTGCTTTCCATAATACGACGTGCCAAAATCAAATCGTTCTTTTGGGAACGGTCCGTTGTGCCACTTACCAACATGTGCGACTTGATATCCCGCATCGCGAAAAACTCCCGGGAAGGTATCCGTCCACGCTGTTTCAAACGGACCAAATGAGCGATTGCCATGACGCGACATCCACTGACCCGTCAATAAACTGGCGCGGCTGACGCCGCAGATTGATGTGGTGACGTAGTTGTTGACAAATCGAACGCCGTTGGAAGCAAGACGATCCAACGACGGTGTTTTCACAACCGGATGCCCGGCACAACCCAATGTGTCATGGCGCCAGTCATCTGCAAACAGCAACACCACATTCATCGGTTCGTCGGCCGATCGTGTCTCGGCAAATGTGTGACCGCAGAGCGCTACGACGATGAATAGCCCATGCGTGATTTTGAAATCAAATCGCGTCGGTTGTTGCATTGGTTTAAGTGCAGGTCAGAGCAATAATATCGATTCAGGTCCTAATCGATAAACGCACAGCATAGCCACTGACGCGACGGCTGTTGGCGAGTGCGGATTCCCGAAAGTGATTCCGAGATGCCACATCCCGAGCCTAGTTGGTCAAACAAATTCACCGTTGCCTTCAGCGGATTGGCGACGGCCTTTCGGACACAATCAAGCCTGCGATTTCACGTGATCATCACCGTCTGCGTGGTCTCATTGATGATGTGGCTGCGAGTATCGCTATCGCATGCCGCCCTGCTGCTAGCGATGATCGGATTGGTGATCACCACGGAGCTTCTGAACACGTCGATTGAATGGCTGGTTGCGAAGCTGCACCCGGAGTGGGATCCAAGACATCTCCTATTTTGGGATCCC
>JBCCJB010000566.1:0-1543 GCA_039028015.1 Planctomycetota bacterium | reverse complement strand
GTCAATGAGCGCATCATTTCGCGCACCTGTTTTCCGACTTCTGAATAGACCGCCATACGCGGTTTAACGACGACGGCATCCGGACAGGCCTGCAAGGCTTTGAACATTGGCATGGCCGAGCGCACGCCATTGATTCGGGCGATGTAGCAGCAGGTCGACACCACACCTCGGCGTCCACCACCGACGATAACCGGCTTGTTTGCCAGGTCGGGATTGTCACGCTTCTCAACCGATGCATAGAAGGCGTCGCAGTCGATATGGGCAAGGGAAAGCTGAAACAATTCCTTATGCCGCACAATTCGTGGTCCACCGCACGCGCTGCATCGTCGCTGGCGCGTTGATTGCGGTGTCAGGCAATCACGACAAAATCCATTTTGACCATCCATAGCGCAAACTACCATTGGCCCGCAGTTACCCACAAGCAGAGCCGGACCGTAAGGGCGATCAAATTTGGCTGGCGCCTAGAGTTTCATGGATATGCTCGCGGGCGTGGGCCCAATCTCCAGTGGAAAAGTCCACCCCTTCAATGTCGCCAGCCAATTCGCGAAACCGTTCGTTGGCCATGAAGTGAAACAGATGAACGCCCGCCACGCCATCGCGCACCTGCTCGAGGTTCTTTGGCGTGTCGTCGATAAATCCGACGGGATGGGTGCAGTGATCAAACAACGTTCGGATAGCAGGAACCTTGGAACGTGTGTTTGTAATCAATGGAAAATCCAGTCCATGACTCGCAAGATGGAGACGTCGGGTTTCGCGAAATTCATGCGGCATATTTGTCAGGAAAACCACGTCAACACCGTCTGCCAGAGCTGTGAGATTATCGACAACGCCATCGACAATGGTCTGACGTTTGGCTTGTTCTTCTTCGACGTGGACTTGGATGGCCGCTTGGACATCCTTGGTGCGAACGGTCACCTCGAAGAAGAAATTGAAAAGACGCAGCGAACGCTCCGCTACGCTCAGCCGCCTCAGTTGTTTTGGAATGCGGGCCGTGACGCGCAGACCGAACTCGTGTTGCTTGATGAAGATTGCACCGGCAAGTCGTTTTGCGATCCGCTTGTGGGGCGGGGCGCGTCCTTCGGAGATTTTGACAACGATGGTGATCAAGACGTCGTGATCTCCTCAAGCGATGGTCTCGCTCGAGTGTTCCGCAACGACCAAGCAACGAATCACCGTTTTCTTCGTTTCCGTCTGGTGGGTGACGATTGCAACCGCGATGCGATCGGGGCATCGGTCACCGTCAAAACGACCGAAACTGTTCAAACTCGCGTCGTCATGCCGACTCGCAGCTACCTCAGTCAGGCGGAATTCGAATTGACGTTTGGACTCGGTCAGC
Source organism: Planctomycetota bacterium (assembly GCA_039028015.1). GTDB lineage: Bacteria > Planctomycetota > Planctomycetia > Pirellulales > Pirellulaceae > Rhodopirellula. The sequence continues at coordinate 207 of JBCCJB010000566.1, read as the reverse complement.
AAGCCGCGGTCGAGAAAGTGATGGTTCAATGGCCGGGAGGTCCTTCGGTCGCCGTCAGCGAATTCGAGCTCGATCGGCTGAACGTCCTGCAGCAGTGATGCTTACCCGACAAAATCGTGATCGTTAGGTGACGATCGCCGAGCTGCATTCAGCGCTGTTTGTGTGCATAATGGGAGTCGACGCTATTCCCTGCCAAATCCCTCCCCT
>JBCCJB010000565.1:0-1593 GCA_039028015.1 Planctomycetota bacterium | reverse complement strand
GGTTGGCCAGCCGATCCAGCTGGTAGCTGGGGACCGTTTCAATCGACACCAGCAAAATGCTCGCAACGATGGCAATCAGCAGCGCGATATCAAAGCTTCGTCCCGACGATGAATCGGCTTCAAAAATGATGTCGTAGAGTCTCTGTCGGACGCCGGCCTCGCTGGGACGTTGCACCACGCGTCGATGCAAGAACGCGGACGCGGTGGATGTCTTGGCACGCGTCGTCATGAGCAAGTTGACTCTTCAAGTTGTTCCAAACAGGTGGCGATCAATGCGGTCCATCCGGTTTGGTGGCTCGCGCCCAAGCCCTCTCCGGTATCACCATTGAAGTACTCGTAGAACAAAATCTGTTCTTGCCAGACAGGTTGGTCGGCGAAACCACCGCCACCCTTTAAACAAGGTCGTGCACCGGAGTGACCCGATTCCCGCAGGAAAATCTGTGAGAGGCGGCGATTAATCTCGGCTGCTACCTCATCTAAGTTCATCATGACGCCTGAGCCAGTCGGGCACTCGATTTGGAAATCATCGCCATAAAAATCGTGATATCGGCGGATGGATTCAATCAGCAAATAGGTCGTTGGAAACCAAATCGGACCCCGCCAATTGCTGTTGCCGCCAAACATTCCGCTATCAGATTCTCCCGGCAAATACGCAACGACGTGATCTTGGCCGCGAATGGCGACACGGAAGGGATCTTGCTGATGGACCTTGGACATCGAGCGAATGCCGTAGGGCGAAAGGAACTCCGTTTCATCGAGCAAGCGACTGAGAACACGTCGCAAACGTTGTTCGTTGGGTATCGATAGTAACAATCGCCGATGCCGTTGACGTGTTTGAGCGAAACTGATGTGCTGAACCAGGTCGTGGCGATGTTTCAAAAACCAGTTGAGTTTGTTTCGAAACGAAGGCAATGTGGCCAATTGGTCTTCGTCGAGAATCTCAACGGCGATTAATGGCAACAGTCCAACCAGTGAGCGGACTTTCATCGGCATCGTTTGATCGTCGATCTTGAGCTGGTCGTAATAAAAGCCGTCCTCCTCATCCCACAGACCGTTGCCGCAAACCGAGTTCATCGCGTCGACGATGCGAATGAAGTGATCCAGGAATTTGGAGGCCATATCGGCGTAGGAGTCGTCCTCGCGAGCCAGCTCAAGCGCCATCGACATCATCGTGCCGCAATAAAACGCCATCCAAGCGGTGCCATCGGCTTGTTCCAGCGACGCGGCGTCGGGCAGACCCTTGCTGCGATCAAACACGCCGATGTTGTCCAATCCCAAAAACCCACCGGCAAAGACGTTATCGCCATCGCCATCGACTTGGTTGACCCACCAGGTGAAGTTGATCAACAAACGCTGGAAACACTGAGCCAAAAAATCGTGATCTCGGTGACCGGTCTTGGCTTCCATTTGAAAGACACGCAGGCATGCCCAAGCGTGAACCGGCGGGTTGACGTCACCAAATATGAACTCATATGCCGGTAGTTGACCATTGGGATGCATGTACCATTCACGAAGCAGCGTGATCAGTTGCTTTTTCGCAAACGCCGGATCGATCCGAGCCGTCGGAATCATATGAAACGCCAAATCCCAAGC
>JBCCJB010000564.1:0-1613 GCA_039028015.1 Planctomycetota bacterium | reverse complement strand
GGACTCGTCGCCTCGTCGACTACGACAGTAATGGTTCGCACGAACGATCCGAGTTCAGCGTTTGCGTTGCCGCTGTCGGCAAAAACGGAAACGGCGCTCAAGACACGCCGGCAAGATCTGGCAGAACATCTTCTCGCGCACGGCAATTCGCTAGGCCTTCCTGACGTTGGCTACACGCTTCAAGTCGGGCGACGGGCGATGCGTTATCGCGATGTGGTCGTCTGCAAATCAATCGACGAAGCGGTCCAGCAGCTTCAACAGGACACGTCGTCAAGCGATGCTGACTCCGCTCACTCAGTCGCGTTGATGTTCTCGGGTCAAGGCAGTCAATTCATTGGCATGGCTCGAGGGCTACTGGCAAGCCAGCCAAAATTCGCCGAAACGATCGCGACATGTGGCGAAATTCTCGGTCGAGCCGACTTTGCGGAATTGATCACGTCTGATCGTACTTCGCTACGAAGCACCGCCGAAGCACAGCCGATTTTGTTTGCTGTGGAGTACGCGTTGGCGGATCTGCTGATGTCTTGGGGAGTTCGCCCGGCGGCGATGATTGGGCATAGCCTTGGTCAATACGTCGCGGCTTGCCTGGCCGGAGTTTTCTCACTGGAGGATGCGTTACCCCTGGTTCAATTCCGCGGCGAGGTGATGCAGCGATGCGAGCCCGGTTCGATGCTGGCCGTTTTTTGTGTTAAGCAAACACTTAAATAACTGCTGCCCGAATTAGTCAACATCGCTGTCGTCAATGGGCCTGATCAATTGGTCGCTTCGGGACCGGATAATGATATCGCTGAGTTGCAGAGCGAGCTGAATCGCCGAAAGATCCTCAGTCAGCGGCTCGAAACATCACACGCATTCCACTCGTCAATGATGGATCCGGCGCTTGAGCCGTTTTTGGAACGATTGCATCAAGTGCAGTTGAACGCACCGGAGATTGATATCGTCTCCAATCTCACCGGCACGTGGATGACCGCCGAGGAAGCGATGGCTCCGTCTCAGTGGGTGAATCACCTCCGCCATCCCGTCCTCTTCGGCGATGGAGTCCAAACGATTTCCAAACGACCCAGCACGCTGTTGCTTGAGGTCGGTCCGGGTCAAACATTGTGCAAAATCGCTGAGCGACAAGTAAAAGACGTGCCGACGGTTCAAACGATGGCTGGTCGCGTCGATCGATACTCCGATAACGAGAACCTCACACGCGCGATCGCGGAACTTTGGCGACGTGGTGTCCCGATTCGCTGGTCCGAAACGCACCAACAAACCTTCCAACGTGTACCCCTGCCAACGTATCCGTTCGAAAGAACAACCCATTACATCGAGCCTTCGCATCCAAGCGACGTGGCGGCAGACCCGCCAGCGTCTTCACTTCCATCAAGCCCCGCAGGCAACGGTGGCGATCGCGCGTCGATGGACGAGTGGTTCCACATCCCAACCTGGCGTTTGGATTCATCCAGTAAGCATGCCCGAGGTCACCGCAACGATAGCGGTCCGGTTCGACGAGTCGTATTTGGAAACCAGGCGTTATGTGATCTGCTAGTTGCACGTGCAGACGAAGATGATCAGACAATCTTGGTCACAGCGGGACACACCTTTGATCAAACCAAGTCGGGGTTCTC
>JBCCJB010000563.1:0-1633 GCA_039028015.1 Planctomycetota bacterium | reverse complement strand
CGCTTCACCGACATCACAAAGGGCGATGTTGATTGGCCGTCAATTCAATCGGCCCTCGTGGAAATTGGTTATTCCGGCTGGCTCGCTGCCGAGGTCCGCGGCGGTGATTTGCAACGCCTGAGCGAGGTCGCCGCTCAAATGGATGCGGCACTGAATTGCAACGCGACTTTGGACTCGTTGGTCACCAAGGCAAAGGCTTGACCGAATCGCAGCACGTTTCAGTCCTGCCAGATGAGATTGTTCACTGGATCGAAACGATCAAGCCTGCGGTGATTGTTGATGGCACCTACGGTGGTGGTGGTCACACACGATTGCTGCGAAACGTCTTGATCGATGATGCGTCGGCTCGGCTGATTGCCATCGATCGCGATCCCGCGGTCGTGACACGTGATGAAAACGCCACTTGGATCGCCGGTGATGGCCGGATCGATTTGTTCGTTGGAAGTTATGAAAAGGCACCCGAGGCGTTGGCCCGCTGCGGATTGTCGCGTGCCGATGCGTTTGTGCTCGATCTAGGACTGTCGAGCGACCAACTGGCCGATCGCAACCGCGGATTCTCTTTTGGAATCGCAGACGCGGAGCTGGACCTTCGCTTCGATCCTGAAAATGGCATTGCGGCCCATGATTGGCTTCACCGAAACAGCGAGAAACAGATCGCCGATGCTATCTATCAGTTTGGCGAAGAACGCTTCAGTCGCCGGATCGCAAAACAAGTGGTAACGCTCGCTCGCGATGGCCAACCGGTTAAGACAGTCGGTGATCTGGTCCAAATTTGCCAACGATGCGTGCCACGCGGACGGAATCACGACATTCATCCCGCCACGCGAACCTTTCAAGCGCTTCGCATTGTTGTCAACGATGAGCTCAACATTCTTTCTCGCACGTTGCGCGACGCGGCCGAGTGGATTGAGCCTGGTGGACGCATCGCCGTGATCAGTTTCCATTCACTGGAAGACCGGTTGGTCAAGACCGCGTTCCGCGATGATCCGAGGTGGGATGTCTTAACGAAGAAACCAATTCGACCGACCGACAGCGAAGTGCAACGCAATCCACGCAGCCGCAGCGCGAAACTACGCGTTGCCGAGCGGCGACAAGACGACTCAACAATCGATTGAACCGAATCGACAAGCCAAGGCAGCGTTGCACGTCCGTCTTAGCTGGATATTGGTTACTTCGTTTAACCCGATCGAAGACTTTGGCCGAACACTAATCGGGTCGCGTCACCCGCCATCCATCGTGCGGTTCTGGCAAATCAAATGCGGCGTGGTACTGACGTTGTTGCAACTCGACCCACACCAGTGTCTTGCTGGCCAAGGTTGCATTGGCGGGTGATGTTGCTGAGCAACGCAGCGCTTCGGCGAGCCGGTTCTTGGCCAATTCAAAATCCTGACGTGCTGCTGCCGCAATTGACGCATTTATCCAGCCCGCGGGTTGATTGGGGAAAGCCTGCAATGTGTCAAGCCAAGCCTGTTCGGCGGCGGGCCAGTTGCCGGAAGCGGCCAACAGGTTGGCAGTCCGGATCGATTTGGAGCCCGCCAGGAGTCTCGGGTGGGCCAGCTCGATTTCTTCTCTTGCCACAACGGGTTCCAGCAATCCAGTGGTCTCCAGAATCATGGCCCGCCGCAGTCGTTCG
>JBCCJB010000562.1:0-1636 GCA_039028015.1 Planctomycetota bacterium | reverse complement strand
GGAGCACGCGCTTTTTGAAATCCTCTCGACGCTTCGTCAGGACGACGCCACCGTTGTGATGGTCCACCATGATTTGACACGCGTGAATCAGTATTTCGATCACGTCGTGATGCTCAATTGTCGACTCGTCGCCAACGGCCCGACGAAGCAGACATTCTCTCAGGACAGCATTCAAAAGTGTTACGGAATCGCCGGAGATGCACTCGTGACGACGGCCGGCTGACGCAGTGGACTTTTGGGAACTTGCTAACGATTACACGGTTCGCGTCGTCGTCTGCGGCAGTGCGGGAGTCGGCGCGGTCAGCGGCGGACTCGGCTGCTTCGCTTATCTACGCCGACAAAGCTTGATCGGAGATGTGGTCAGCCACTCTTCGCTGCTCGGCATCGTGCTGGCATTTTGGCTGGTCTATCTCTTCACCGGCGACGGCAACCGCAGTTTATGGGTGTTGATGCCGGGGGCGTTGGTGGCCGGCCTGGCCTCGCTGTTACTGACGCGTTGGATCACCGTCTCCACCCGCTTGAAGGATGACTCGGGCCTGGGCGTGATGTTGGCGATCTTTTTCGGAACGGGTATGATGTTGCTTCGTTACATTCAACGCAGTCGTCCGCCGATCCGCGGTCAATCGGGACTCGACGAGTACCTGTTCGGCATGGCGGCCGCCATGACGCAAGCCGACTTGTGGATGATCGGAACACTGGGAGGCATCGCGGTCATCGCGGTTCTGCTGACCTGGTCAAGGCTCAAGCTGGTGACATTCGATCCGCTTTTCGCAAACGGATTGGGCTTGCGGGTGGGTTTTTATGAAGTCCTGCTTTTGACGCTGCTCGTGATCGGGATTGTGATCGGTTTGCAGATTGCCGGCGTCGTGTTGATGGTTTCCTTATTGATCGCGCCGGCCAGCGCCGCGCGACAGTGGACGCAATCGCTCGGACGCATGTTTTGTCTTTCGGCATTGATCGGTGCACTGAGTGCGGCCGGCGGGGCAATCATCAGCGCGATCGCGGGATCATTGCCGACCGGTCCCATTATCGTGATGTTGGTGACCGCCGTGTTCGCGCTGTCATTGTTGGCGGCCCCGCGACGGGGACTGATTGCGAGATATCAACTGAGGAAACGTGTTCATGCCGCTTGAGCCGCTTTACCTTTGGACACTCGCGATCGCAACGGTTACCGCCATCACTTGCGGTCTTTGCGGAAGCCTGCTTTTGCTCAACCGTCAAGCAATGGTGAGCGAAGGACTAAGTCACGCGGTGCTTCCGGGTCTGTTCGTCGCCTTCATTTTGTTCCGCAGCTATGACTCCCCGTGGCTAATCCTGTTCTCCGCGGCGAGCGGATTGTTCATGGTTTGGGCGACGGAAACGCTTGCCAAGACGAAGCTGGTCGACTCCGACGCCAGTCTCGGGATCGTTTTTGCAGGGATGTTCAGTTTAGGAATTCTGCTGGTGAGCCTGAATTTGCGATGGCGAGCCCGTATTGGGTAAAGTGATACAGCAATCGAACACAAAATATGCAATTGGGGCGTGATGAACCTCGCGCCCCATTTTTTGCTCAACCAAACACCAAAACCGTTCCGACCGCTCACAATTCTGATAAAGCAGCCAACACTGCGACAGGGCAATCCATTGCTATAAAGTG
>JBCCJB010000561.1:0-1650 GCA_039028015.1 Planctomycetota bacterium | reverse complement strand
GTCGCGGGCTGGTGATCACTGGCGGTCATCGCGGACGCTATCGGCTCGATCGGGGCCGGACGTGCATGCCCGTCGGGACGACACCGGCTCAGATCGTCATCGCATCAGCCGCGGCTGGCGTGGTCGTCAGTGTGCTGATGATGTTTCTGCTGTTGCCAGCGTTATTGGTGTTGTTGCCGTCACGCAATGGGTCAGTGGCTGGAGGAGCGAACAAGCGTGGGAAATCCATTTCGCAAAGACTAGCAGCCTCTGTGATTCGATGGCACGCGCCGGTCACTGTGGTCTGCGTGATCATCATGTTGGCTTTTGCGTTCAGGATTCCTTCGATCGAATCGACGGTTCGTCTGCAAGATCGGTTCCTACCAAGCAGCGACGCGATTGCGGACTATCGTTGGTTGGAGGATCGTATCGGCCCGATGGTTCCGTTGGAGATCGTGATCCGATTTGCGGAATCTGATCCGCGCGATCGCGCGGATCAGATTCGAATCGTCCGATCCGTTCAGGCCGCCATCCAGGCATCCGAACCCGCAGTCGCAACATTCTCTGCGGCCAACATCAGTCCGAGTCTGCCAAAGGGTCGAAGCGTTCGAGAGATCGTGAAGCGACAGATGATCGATGGAGCCCCATTCGGAAACGCCTTGGCGGATGCTGGAATGATGAGGCTTCTCGACGGCGACACGCTGTGGAGAATTTCGGTGCGAGCCCCTGCCGTTAGCGCATTGGACTACGGCGAACTCAGTGAATCGATCCGGCAGGCAGTGAAGCCCAAACTGGAGTCTTACGATGTGGAAGGCGTGTTCACCGGAGTGATCCCGCTTATTTACAAGGCTCAGCGGCAACTGCTTGTCGATCTCTTCCGATCATTTGTCCTTGCGTTTGCAATCATCGCGGTCGTTCTTTTGTTTGTGTTGCGCAGCGTGCCCGCGACGTTTGCGGCGATGATTCCGAATCTGTTTCCGGCGATCGTCATTTTCGGCGGCATCGAGTTGATTGGCGTTCCGGTGCAAATCGGTTCCGTCATGACGGCGAGTGCGGCGCTCGGAATTGCGGTCGACGACACCGTTCATTTTCTCACCTGGTTCCGTCGCGGTGTGCGCGAGGGGCACTCTCGCGACGACTCGATCCGCTCGGCGTTTGACCACTGTGCCGGTGCGATGTTGTTGACAACGCTGATCTGTGCGGGCGGGCTGAGCGTCTTTGCTCTCAGCAGTTTCGTTCCGATCCTGCACTTCGCCTACTTGATGGTGTTGCTGTTGGCTGCCGCATTGATCGGAGATTTAGTGCTGCTGCCAGCGATTCTGGCCGGTCCGCTCGGTCGTCTTTTTGAATCAAAGCGCAAAAGGGCTGCCGGCTTCGTCGCCTCATCCACTACCAATCGCGTTACCTAAGCATTGACCATTCCCTAGCTTCCGCACCAAGCCTTCACGCGAGAGGAGAAAAAAAGATTCCTGACCGGTGAATTTTCGCGTCGTTCCAGCCCGCCAAGATGACTTTCACGTACGACAAGATCCTCGACGTGAGACCCATTCGTGGCCAACGAAAATTCATCGATGCGGCGTGCAGGCTTTCGTGCCATCTTTCAACGTCATCCGGCTCGAGAACCCGTGATCGATGGCGTCAGGGCGATTGCCGTTCTCTGGGTCCTGATCC
>JBCCJB010000560.1:0-1660 GCA_039028015.1 Planctomycetota bacterium | reverse complement strand
GCCACCGCAGATTCCCCCCATCCGCACACTAGCCACGAATAGAGCACCGGTCTTACGACGATGAAGGGATTCCAACCAGGCCAACGCTCGCTCTCGGCCACCAAGCGATTCGATCGTGCATGATTCCGCCGTCAAATCATCGCATTGCCCCCCCACCAAATGAGCGGGGCCCGATGCTCGTGCAAGCTCGCCGACTAATTCCGCTGCGAGATGGGGATCGGCTACCGACCGACAGAGATGCCGAAACGCCGCCGCCTGTAAGGCATCGCCCGCCAGAATCGCAGTCGCATCTCCAAATGCGACGTGAGTCGTAGGTCGACCGCGTCGCAGGTCATCGTCATCCATCGCGGGCAAGTCATCGTGAACCAACGAGTACGCATGGATCATTTCAACGGCAATTGCCGCCGGCATCGCGTCATCCATCCGTCCACCGACGGCTTCGCACGCGCACAACACCAGAAACGGTCGCAACCGCTTACCCGGAGCCAACAACGCGTAGCGGATAGCCTCCTCAAGCTTCTCCGGGCATCCCTCGCCAAAGTCGCATGCATCAGCCAGCGCCGCCTCGACCCGCTGCCGAATCTCTGCAATCGATGTTGCGAAGTCTTCCAACGGGATCGTTTTCATGAGGTCGCCTCTTTCGCCGCAGTGCGTCGTCGCGATCGCGATGACTGCTTTTGAACCAAATCGGCATCCTCATCGGCCATTTCCAGAGGCTCAACGACCGGATTTCCCTCGGCATCGACCCCAGACAAGACGTTGATTTTTCGCTCGGCCACATCGAGCAACGCGTAACACCGACGCATATCGACAACGGCCTTTTCGTACGTTTTGAGCGATTGATCGAGCGTCAGTTCGCCGCTTTCCAGCTCCTGGACAGCTTCCTCGATTCCGGCAAGTGCCGTTTCGAAATCAATTGACGGCTCAATCTCGTTGGAATCATCGTCAGCCGGTATTGAGGAGTGAGATTTCTTCGCCAAGATCGACTTTCGTACGACAAGTGTTTTTGACCGACCGCGTTTTGTGACCTACGGTTTCGTTGGACGCCCGATAATATAGCAGGTGTCGCTTTGCTCCTCTTCTCTGGTTCCTCGTTTCCCGACTCCCTGTCGCGTCCCGTTCAGTGCGGCCGACAAACCAATCGGGCAATTCAAGGGTATGACACGATCCAAACGTCGCAACACGAATCGCAAGCCATCGCCACATACCGGTCTGTCACAGGCAACCGATCAGGCGAATGAGAAACTCGATGCGATCCTGGCGCGGTTGGATGAATTTGGGCAAACGCTCGTCGCGCTATCCACGGCCGAACCATCGGTCCCGAGCGATCACCCAACAGCAGGTGACACCAACACAGGGCTCGCGATAGCCAATCAACTCGATCAGCTGCAGATCGAAAACCAGACACTCAGCGAACGTGTTGACGAGTTGGTGGCTCAGAACGAGGAATTGGCCGCCCAACTGGCACAACAACAAGTCGGCAATGCGGTCACGCAAGACATGGGCGTCGATGAATCGCTGAGCTGGGAAGAGCGACGTGCCATGATTCTCCAGCAAATGGAGGCGGACACATTCGATGCGGACGAATTCTTAGAGACGCTGACAACGCAATCCGAGACCGATCCGAACCCCGCTGACACACCAATCGAGTACTTCGATC
>JBCCJB010000559.1:0-1688 GCA_039028015.1 Planctomycetota bacterium | reverse complement strand
CTGATCCAGCGCGAGGGATGGACGCACATCGATGTCGCACCCATGAATGCGGAGCGGCTTGATTTTGAGGATGCGAGTTTTGACTTCGTGACGTCGTTTCACACGGTTAGTGTGGTCTCCGATCCCGAGCAGATGATGAGTGAACTCGTTCGGGTGTGCCGGCCGGGCGGAAAGATTTTGGTGATCAACCACTTCCGCAGCGACAATCCCTATATCGCTCGACTGGTCGACTCCGCCGGTGGTCTGACGCGCCGCCTGGGATGGCGAACTGATTTGGACATGGACGAGCTGGTCAGCGAATTGCCATTGGAAATCGAACACGACCCAAAACGCGGTCCCTGGTCGCTATTCCGTATTTTGCATGCCACGCGGCGTGATCATTGAGCCATCGATCGACGCAGGTTCTGGTTCGCGCCTCGGTCCTTTTTCTATTGAGTCGAATGCGTTTTCGCGATGACGCATCGAATTCGGCTTCGTAAGCCGTGGTCCCGCAATGGGCAAACCGTTGATGTCCCCGACATTGAGGAACGCGATACCAGTGAACGCGACATAAGCAAGCAGGATCACGCTGATGACGTGGCGAAGATCAACGATGCCCAAGACGTTCGCAGTGCCGAGCAAGCCGTCGTGTATTCGCGACGTTTCAACGCGCCGTTTCCAACTCAGTCGGAACGGTTCGATGATCACGGTCGCACGTCACCACGGATCGAGATTGAGCTGATGGGCTGGACCGGACGATTGGTTGATCTCCGATTGAACGATCATGTCCTCGAAATTCCCAATCCTGAATCCAAGTCGAACTCTGGCATTCGGGTCGATGCGACGCAGTGGATCAAAGCCCACAATGTCTTGCGAATCGAATTGCAAAACGAAGACAATCAATCGCCGCCAAGATTGGAGCAAAGCGTTTCACTTTGCATTCACGATGATGAGTGAGCGGCTTGGCTAGTGGATCTCGCCCATCGACCCAGGCGTGGCCGTGGCACCGGATTGTCGGTGTGATCGACTTAAAAGCTGGGCGGGCGGTTGCTGCGATTGCGGGCGATCGCGACACCTATCGATCGGTGACGTTTGACGACCACTCTCCAGCGTCCGCCTACCCGAATGCTGATTCGGAAAACGCGTCTTCCGATCGTTTGAATCCCGGATCGAAACCCGTTGGTGCAAGGTGTTTTGCCCCGACACATTGCAAAACATGTCAGGCGATGTCGACGCAGGTCACCTATGCCAAATTTCCAGTTGATGGCTGCTATGAGTGTTTGACTAAGCACTACTTAGCAATCGGCCTCAATCAGATATACGTCGCCGACCTGGATGCGCTTTGTGGTGGATCGAGACAATGGACAACGTTGGGTCATCTCCTCAACATTTTGCCCGCTGGAACAACGTGTATTGTGGACGCCGGCTGGTCACTCAACGACGTCGATTCGGTTGACGCGGCGTTTCTGCACCAAGTCGTTCAAAACCAAATTCGACTGATCTGGATCTTGGCAAGTGAGTCAATTAAGGATGTCACGACGCTTGACCGTTGTGTTCGATCGTTGCCCAAAATCGTTGTTCCCGCACTTGGATTGGACTTCGCTGATGGGCAGTTTCGTGGCAATGGGGAGCCCAGCAGCTGGATTGCGAAATCGGATCAGCTCGGGATTTGCAACGGGCTCGTTTTGGATGTCAGGACCGTCGGCTGT
>JBCCJB010000558.1:0-1712 GCA_039028015.1 Planctomycetota bacterium | reverse complement strand
TTGATTGAGCAGCTTGCGATTGATCTCACCTTGCAGCACGTCGTTGCCGTGACGTTTGACTGCTTGGGCTGCGACGGACGCGATGGGGATCTGTTGACCGTTGATGATCGCCGCCACGCCCGGATACTGCTGGCCGAGCGTGTCGTTGCCCAGCACCTTTTGAACCTTGGCCTGCGTTTGAAGTTGCTCGAACAACTTGGTGGCGGCGATCCGCATTTTGTCATCGCGAATGCGGTCTTGGATTTGTTCGCGAATCGCTGGCATCGCCTGTGGGCTTGGAGTGGTTGCGGCCATCCGGCGAACGGCCTGCAAGATCAAATATTGATCGCCGATGTGCAGCACATCTGAGACGCCGTTGTTGCTCAATGCGAACACGGCGTCTTCAATTCTCGAATCGCCCATGAAACGTCGAATCGGTGGGATCAGTCCACCAACACTCGCGCTGGTTTCGTCTTGACTGTGTTGTTTCGCTAGCGTGGCGAAACGTTGTGGATCAGCGATCGCAGCCTCATGGATTTGCGATGCCAAAGATGGATCGTCGACCATGATCATCCGGCATTTGACGGCCTCGCCATACTGCGACAAGTAGACTTCATTGAATTCCGCCTGAGTGACTTCGACTTGATCGGCCACCAAGCCACGCAGGGCCAGCATCGGCCAAATGATCTCGCGGCTGTATTGATCGGGGGTGATGTCGCGTTCGTCCTGCAGCAGTTTGAGATAGCTTTCCAGAGTCAGGCCGAATTTCTTGGCCAGACGCAGCACTTCGGCGCGGACCTCGGCGGGTGTGACCTCGGCGCCGCGGGCTTGGCATTCCTGCAGGATCAGATGGCGATTGATCATGTTGTCCAGCACATCGACGCCATATCGCGCTAGCACCGCGTCAGCCAGGGCATCACGAGTGATGGGATCAGCGTTGACGACCGCAACGACGGAATTACCCCCGGCCGCGTTGGCTTCCGCAGACGCTGGTCGCGTGTGGTAGGCGACCGCAAACGTGATCAGCAGTAGGCCGACCACTCGAGCGGTTTTGCCAGATTTCGCTATGTGAAAAGAATTTGGATTTAGGGTGCGATTGCGGGACGTCACCATGATCGAACACTCCTTGTTCGGACAAATCGGCGCGGATTGGGTCGGTGTGAGACATCGTTGGAACCATTGTCTTAGAGAAACGGTCGCATTTCTCTCAAGATCAAGTCCATAAAGACCGAAGGCCCGCACTCACGCTGTGTGGTCGGTGGTCCCCGTGGCAAGTCTCTCGAAACATTGACGTCGTTTTCCGTGGCGACGACAATCGGTTCTTTGAGCGGGCCGTGGTTTTTAAGAGACTGTCGGAAAACCATTGAGCCGAACGCGTTAGCGTCGGGCGGCAACTGACATGCGAGGCGAAATTGAGGCCCGAGGCTAGCGCCAACGGCTCATGGAGCTATTTCGCTTAGTTGTCGGATAGGCTCTAAAACTAGAATCGGATATTCCACCTGCGTTGTTGTTGAGAGCTCCTCGTTCGAAATTGCCTCGATTCTGCGACGAAGTTGGAAGTCCGTCGTACATAAAAACTTTCGCAGAACACTGAACTCGCTCGTCACTTCAAACCTCATTTCAATTGATTGCATGAGCATCGCCTCGATATCAGAACCTGCCGCTACCGCCCTCGTGCCCGACGCTCGTGGCCGTTTTGGAGATTTTGGGGGTCGGTTTGTCCCGGAAACGCT
>JBCCJB010000557.1:0-1728 GCA_039028015.1 Planctomycetota bacterium | reverse complement strand
TTTTCACGGAACCGGCAACCGTGGAAATCGTCGTGAAGTGAGCGGTGCCCAATACGATATCGGGTCGCGCGCACTGTGAACGGTCGGAATAGCTTTTAGCATCCAATTAGATTACGCAAGACGGGGACTCTTCCCCGTCGATGCGAAATCCCGAGTCGGCCATGAGTGACCGACCTACGTCAAGGTTCATAATCCTTTAGACTTATGACGTTAATATCATTGACCAATCTTATTTCATTAAACCAATTCCTTTATTTCGAGTCGCATCATGCCAGTGTCGAAATCGAACCGTGACCGCGTTGGCCCTGCCGCCAAAGGCAAATCAGGAAACCAAATCAAATCGATGAGCTCAGGGAGATTATCGAGACGCCGGTTAATGGCCAGCGCGACGGCGGTCGCATCTTCGATCGCGATTCCAAAGTTTGTGGCAGCGTCTTCGCTGGGACTCGGCAGCAGCACGCCGCCAAGTGATCGCATCACCGTCGGCGGCATTGGGATTGGGCGACGCGGCACCTATGACTTGGGGTGCTTTTTGGAACAGCCCGATGTTCAGTTCGTGGCCGTCGCGGATATCAAAGAATCGGCGCGGCAAGCGACCAAGTCACGTGTCGACGCCCATCACGACAATTCGGACTGTGCGACGATCCGTGACTTCCGTGAGTTGCTCGATCGTGATGACATCGACTCGGTGCTGATCGCAACGGGGCCGAATTGGCATGCGACGGCGGCGACCTATGCGGCTCGTGCGGGGAAGGACATCTACTGCGAAAAGCCGTGTACCAAGAACATCGTCCAAAGCTTGCAGTTGGCCGAAACAATGCGTCGCTCCGGAGTGGTCTTTCAGGCTGGAACGCAGCGTCGAAACCTACCGCACTTTGAATTCGCTTGCATGCTTGCCCGCACGGGGCGGCTGGGCAAGTTGCACACCGTGCATGCTCAACCTCGCGGGATGACGGCGAAGATGAGTGGTTGGTTGCCGCCCGAAGACGCACCACCGATTGAAACCGTAGACTGGAACATGTACCTGGGGCCAGCGGCCTATCGCCCGTTCAACCAAAAGTTATTGGACGGATTCAACTTTGAAAAAGGTGGCGGCCTTGCAGGCGGCGGTGTGTTGGAATGGGGATCACACTGTGTTGATCTTTGCCAATGGGCTGCCGACGCGGATAGTGTTCCCGCGATCAATTACAAGGCTCCAGAGAACGATCGAATTGAAGCCTTCTACCCGAGCGGTGTCAAACTCGTGCTTCGAGATGACGGTTGGTTACCGCTCGGATCATGCCCCGTCCGATTTGAGGACAGCGACGGCTGGGTCGAAACAGGCGATAGCGGGAAACTGGCGCTCAGTTCACCAGAGCTTCTGGCCGGCCGAAAGGTCGAAGAGATCGGCGGCTATCCCGCCACGTTCCACGTTCGCGATTTCCTCGACTGCGTCAAAACGCGAGGCGTCCCGCGTGCCGGCGCCCAAGCAGCTTGTTACGCGCACATCACGTGTCATGCCGCCAATGTGGCATTGTATTTGAACCGCGATGTCAATCTTGATCCGGAAACGTATCAATTCATTGATGATGACGAAGCCAACCGCATGAGGAATGAGGCCTTTCGTGAGCCTTGGCAGATGTGATCGTTGATCAGTCTTTGGCCATCCCAATCTCTATTTCTCATGAATGCACCCGGTTACACCATGTTGTCCATCCACCAAAGAATTCTCTCGCGACTGTTTTGCGG
>JBCCJB010000556.1:0-1737 GCA_039028015.1 Planctomycetota bacterium | reverse complement strand
CCCTCCGGAACAAGAGATCGAACGTCTGCAAGAAAATGCACCACCGCGTTAGTACAATTTGACTAAATTGCGTGGAACGGGGCCTCTTCCCCGTCGGTACGAAACCCCAAGTCGGTCGTGAGTGACCGACATTCGTAGGGACTAGAAACGGTTACCGAAGTGGCAACGCGAATTCATTACCACCTGAGTTGCTACGACGACTGATTCGGTCATTGCGAGGACTCAAGTACTGCGTCGCTTCCTCAGCAACCAATGTCGTGTCGCCGCTTCGAATCTCAGTGCGGAATCGGTGGTGACCGCCCTTTTCTGCTTTCGCGACGATGGTCATGCGGACTTCGGCCCCCGCGTCGATGCGTGGCACCGGTTCGATCAAGACCTGTCCCGTGATCACCTTTCCCTCATGACCGCGAATCGCAACCGGCTCGATGCCATGGCTGAATTGAGCGATCGCTCGGACGTTGGTGGCCGGTTTGCTACCACGGTTGCGGATCACGATCTGGTACAGGACTTCTTTGCCGATCGGAGCTGGTGCCGCAGGGTCCTCAATGGAGAGCACCAAATCATCGATCGCTTCGACGTCGGTCGCCAATGACACATCGGTTTGGCCCGCGGCGCTGCCTTTGCAATCAAATGCGAATTCCTGATGTCCGGTCTCGTTCATGCGGACACGGAATTGGTATTGCCGCACGGCGTCCGGCGTGAGTGAAGCCACTTTCCAACGCAATTGATGTCCCGTCAGCGAAGCACCTTCCATACCGCCCAAGTACTCCACACCCATGGGCAGGTTCAGCGTTGCCATCACGTTCTGGCTGGCAGCCGTGCCATGGTTGGCGAGCTCCAATTGATACATCGCCTCGGCATTTTGGTACTTCATCTCTGGCCCGGTCAACACCGCTTCCAGGTCAGCTGCCAACACACGAACGGTCTTGTCCGCTTCGGCTTTGAGTTCCAACTCGCCAACCGCCAACCCGTGAATCTTAAGCTCACCGAGATCCTGGGCCGTCAATTCGACTTCAAACTGAGCTTCTTTGCCCGCCGGGATATCGCCAATTCGCTGCGTTTGAGGCGTACTCGAATTGGGTGACAACGTGAACACGACCTGCGGTGCGATTCCATCACCGGGATTCAAAACGCGAATGGTGTACGTTTTGGATTCGCCATAGACAACCTCATCGGGCCCGTCGATCGTGATGGCTAGCTCGGGTTCGGATACGACGACCTGAACGCGATCTTTTTGTGGTGCCAGTGTCCAGTCCACATCCAAGTCATGGGTGCCGCTTCGAGCCGCCTTGAGCCGAACGAACATTCGCTGCATCTCACCAGCGGCGAGATGGTCGAGCTTCCAAACCAGGTGACGTGTGCCAGCTTCTGTATCGGCAACGACCCGTCCCACCGACGCTTGTTGACCGACGACGTCAGCCCAATCCGGTATGTGAGCGCGAACGACCAATCCGTTGGCATCGATCGAGCCTCGGTTTTCCGCGCGAATCTCATATGCATGGGTTTGGCGAATCATGATTTGCCGCGGACCTGCCGTGACGATGCGGATACCGGGCAGTTCACTCGCAACCGATGATCCGTCTGGGGCGATCGCGATTGGATCCACCCGCGTCGCTGTTGGCGGCACGTTTGCACCGGGCGATTTGCCAAGACTACGCATCTGATTAGGAAAGGCCACTGCCGGCGCGGGGCCGGCCGCTGAGCCTGCGTTACCATAACCAATCACGTGGGTTGGTG
>JBCCJB010000555.1:0-1765 GCA_039028015.1 Planctomycetota bacterium | reverse complement strand
GCCGACGCACCACGCACAACGATTCGCCCCATCAACCCCGGTTTTCAGATCATCCATCGGGACAGTTTCGCACCTTGGGAGTGCTTCGCCAACGTGGTAACCTGCGGCTCGCTAACGATTCCGCGGCGGCAGCCCAGCACGTCGTTTCCGGCTCAACCCTCCGACATTCAATGTCCATCGATACGTATGCAATTTGCCCTTGCGGCACCGGCAAAAAGATCAAGTTCTGCTACAAGTGCAAGGACTCCGTGCACGAACTTGATAAGGTGATCAAGATGATCGAAGGCGGGCAGCTCGTGCCAGCCTTGGATCGTTTGTCGTCGATTCTGGAAGAGCATCCGGACGCGGCTTGGGCGTTGGCGATCCGGGGACGCTTGTTCATGGATTTGCGTGAGTACGCCTCGTTAGAAGAGAACGCGGCACGATTCCGTCGGCTGCAGCCATCCAATCCGGTTGCCATTTCGCAGTCGGCCGCGGCAGCGTTGTTTCGGCAAGACATCGCCAAAGCGACTGAACTGGTTCTCGAAGCGCTGACCGAAAGTGGCCAAAGCGTTGATTCGTTTGTGCTCGACGTGAGCTCACTTTTGTCTTACGCGTTGGCCGGGAACGGGATTCCACTGACTGCTCGCGTGTACGCAACGTTGCCGATGGTTTCCAGCGGTTACGAGGACCAACGTCTCGCTGCGGATGTCCTTCGACAGCTCAATAGTGACCCGCAGATCAATTTGCTCGCCAAATCCGTGCCCGCACTCGTGCCGCGACCCACCGACGCGACGTGGGGTGAACGTTATGACGAAGCAGCAATGCTATTGGCCAGTAACAAGGTCGTTCTTGCCGAAACCAAATTCGATTCTTTGCAGCGAGTGGCACCGATGCAGCCCGAGGTGTTGTCGGGCTTGCTCAACTGTGCGATTTGGCGGGGTGATCATGAGAAACAAGCCGAATTGCTGACGAAGTTATCGCAGTGCGATGAGCTTGAGCTCGATGATCGGGCTCGATATCTGGCGATGGCGTCGACGGTTAGCCCCGAAGCCAATCAATTGACTCTGAAGCAGTTTTCGCTCGAAGCGGAATTCGATTCGATCGATGAACCAAACCAAGCATTGCTGTCGAGTTCCCGATTTGCATCATTGCCGCCGGAAACCCTGACGCAACTAAAATCCGAAGACGGCGTCTTACCGAAGTCGGCCTTTCAATTGCTCGATCGCGACGCGCTGACCGACGGGGTCGAAGCCACGTCTGAAAACGTGCCCACAGCGATGGCATTGGTTTTGGTTCATGGCAAGCAAACCGATCGCGCGGCGAGAGTGGAAGTCCTTGGGCTTGCGGAGCCTCATCGCGATGCGGTCATTGCGTTGTTAAACGACGTGGTCAGCGAGCAAGATTGGAAACCAGATGATGTGGGTGTGATTCCTCTGGAGAGTTTCGTCACGCCGCAAATTGCCGGCGTGCCCGCCGGTGGTCTGGAAATGGACAGTCTCGAATCGTTGCAGCGCGATTTGTTGCGTTCACGCGGTATTGAGATATTGCTCAACAGCCCGATTCCATTGCTCGGCGATGCCACGCTCGCCGGTTCCGCCAGAAACGATGCGAAATCGCTCGGAGTCGCTGCTGTGCTGCGTTACTTGGAATGCGAATCCAGTTTGACCGCTTCGGCGCCCGAGTTGCTGCCGAAATTATTTGAATCGCTGGGCCTGTCACCTCCGCCTGAGCCAGCACCGACTTCAGAGGAGTTGGAGGATATTCCCAACGATGAACTCAACCG
>JBCCJB010000554.1:0-1767 GCA_039028015.1 Planctomycetota bacterium | reverse complement strand
TCGATTTTTGACGGTCAAACGTTCACGATCACACGAGCAACCGATACGCCCATCACGTTTGAGTTGGACTTCGATGGGCAAAATCGTCTGAATGATGCTGATGCAACCAATAACGCTAACGTACGCGTGATCTCAGTTGTTGGCTTCTCTGCCGGTGATCCGCCGGATGCGCTCGCGAATGCGATTGCATCGGCTCTCAATGCTGAATTTCCTGTCCTGGCGGCGACGAATATCGGTGGTGGACGAATCACTTTGAGTGGAGATGAATTCTTCAGTCTGAATGTCGCGGGATCGGCGTTGATCGCCAATGGCTTCGGTGGCCAAGCCGCGGCGGAACCGGTCGTTGTGCCAATCGATGACATTCGAGCTGACACGCTTGATCGAATCACCGCCAAGTTTGGTGCCGACAATGCGATTGTCGAACTGTTGGGGTCACCGCAGACCGGACAGCAACGAATTGCGAATCAATACTTCGACGCGTTGGTGCGAGCGTTGGGCAACAACCTCGAGGTCGGTCAACGACTCAAGGTCATCCGACCCATTGGCTTTGAAGATGCGACGCTGAGCGTCGATCAAGTGCTTGAACTCGAGAATCTCACACGGGTTCAGGTCGTCCGAGATGGTGCGCTCGGTAGCAACGATGAAGTCGTCGCTGACATCGAACTGGTTGACCGACGCGTCATCATTCGAAATATCGAAACCGTGCGGGGCGAATCGGTTGTGCAAGATCGCGTTGCCGACGAAGTTGGCAATGAGTTGCTTTTTGGTGAAGCCACGATCATTGTTGGAAATCGATTTGACTATGGCGATGCTCCGGCGCCCTATCGATCGACGGTCGAAGACGGTGGGCCACGACACGCGATCATTGATGGGTTTTTCCTTGGCGATGGTGTCAGCGAAGATGTCAACGGCAACACGGTCGATGGCGATGATGATGATGGCGTGACCATCACCGGTTCGCTGCAACCTGGCTTTGCCAGCGCGGTTGAATTCGTGGTCAACATGCCACTCATCAACCCACCGTCGCAAGCATTCGTCGACATCTGGTTTGACTTTGACCGCGACGGGCTCTTTGAAAACAATTCGGACGAGCGTGTCACACTGCCGATTGGCAGCTTTACCGGATCGCGGACATTGAGCACCAACATTCGCGTGCCCGACGGGACCGACGAAGGCAGCGTGCAAGCTCGGATTCGTTTGAGCGATCAAATGATGACCGGAGCCAACACGCAAACGTCCGGTGGCGAAGTCGAAGACTACACTTTCGAAATCATCAATAATCCGTTCAGCAATCCGTCGACGGCGGAGGATGTCAACGGTGATGGTAGTGTCAGTCCGATCGATGCCCTCCAAGTCATCAATGCCCTGAATGCAGCCGGCGGCGAAATTAATCTCGCCACGTCGAGCTCATTTGTGCTGCCCCTGTTCCCTGACGTTGATGGCAATGGCAGGGTCACGGCACTCGACGCACTTCGAGTCATCAATTTCTTGAATGCTCGGGGAACGAGCAGCGAGCCATCGGTTTCACCTGCGGCGGGTGAGCCCATCGATTTGACGGAGCCAGCGACCACCGCGTTCGCGCCGGTTGCCGATGGTGTCCTCGCATCTGGAGCCACAATCGTCAGTCAGCCTCGCGATCCTGAATCGATTCCGTCGGGAACCGAATCTTTGCCTGATGCGTCACAGAATCGCGCTGGACGTGAAACCAGTGTGTTTGATTCGCCTGAAATGATTCATTTGGACGAAATTGTCGATTCTTTAGCGGAG
>JBCCJB010000553.1:0-1776 GCA_039028015.1 Planctomycetota bacterium | reverse complement strand
CTCTTAGTCCCCTATGCCCATCGAAGAGTCCTCAGCCATTTTTCCTGGAACATCCAAACCCGGCGATGCGTCACTCAGCATCGCGGATCTCCAGTCTCACATCCATCGAATGTATTACGACAAGGATGTGGCACGCGGCGTTGACGGGACCTTCATGTGGCTGATGGAAGAAGTGGGGGAATTGGCTTCCGCGTTGCGTGGCGATGATCGTGAGAACCTGTCCGAGGAGTTCGCCGATGTGATTGCGTGGCTATTCACCATCGCTAACGTGGTCGAGGTTGATTTGAACGCTGCCTTGGTCAAAAAGTACGGCAGCGGGTGTCCTGGATGCAGCAGGTTGCAGTGCGATTGTGACTTGAGCGAGAAGCCGTGATTCGGAGTTTGCTTGGAAATCGTCTTCGTTGGCTGCAGCGCTTGATTGGTTTGCCAGCGTTATGTCTCGTATTGCTTATCGCATGCAAGACGTCGATTTGCGGACCAGTAGCGGTTGCAAATGATGATTTGGGACCTGCCGCGGCCGCTTTGGGTATCAATGGGCGATACCGAATCGGGCAGTGGACAGCTGTGGATCTTGATGCGTTGTTCGAAATCGCTGATGTCAAACCAAAACGCGACGATCGCATCACGCTCGAGACACGCGATGGCGATGGGGGACCCATTCTTTTTGAACAAGCCGCTGCGCCCGAGTCAGATGCGCCCGAGTCAGAATCGTCAGACGCGACGCCTGGAAAGTTCAGTGGTGGTTTTGGTGAAGGCTTGATCATTCCGGGCTCCGCTTCCGCACCGTTTACGTTGCGAATTGATGGCGAACCGGTTCTAAAGACGCGATTTGCACCGGAAGGGAATTCCAATCAGACAGCGGGTGTCGTTCCCGCGGGCATGCCTTGGGTCATGGTGTTCGGCGACCCGCTTGATCTGGATACGATTGGGAAAAACGAACTTCTTGGTCGCCAGGCTTCCATTGCGGTTAGCGTGATCGATCGTGCGGACGTGATTCCCACGACGGCACTGACGCTGGGTGGCGTTGATCTAATGTTGCTTACCCAGTCGGGTGTGCCAGTGCTGCAAGCTTGCTCTCCGCAGCAACGTAATGCGTTACGTGATTGGTTGATCGGCGGTGGCCAGTGTGTTGTCTGCATCGGGCCTGATGGTGGCGAGATTCTTGCGGCTGCCGATTGGTTGGCTGATCTGTTGCCACCGTCGGTGGTGAAGGCAAGGCAGACGGACTTGGATCCAGCGGGATTCGAGTCGTTCACGAACAGTCAATCACGACTGTCGACCATATCGGGTATCAATTTGCCCAAGACGGTCGGTCGTCGTGGTGTTGGCGAAACGTTGATCGCGGGACGCACGTCGCGACGCGTTGCAGCATCGTTGGCGGCACGATACGCCGTTGGGATGGGTGAAGTCCGAATTATCGCCGGTGATCTTGAACAGGAACCATTTCGCAAATGGCCCGAGCGTTTGGATCTCCTACGTCGAATAGCCGGACCTGTGATCGAGCCGGTTGGTGACGAAGCCGAAGCTAGCATTCGAATCGGTGGTTATCGAGATCTTTCCGGGCAAGTGCGACGAAAGCTTGATCAGTTCACGTTGAAGCGTTCGTTTAGCTTCGCGTCCATTGCGGTTGTGATCGGCGGGCTTTTCTTGTTCGTCGCCCCGCTTGATTACTATTTGGTTGCCAGACGACTCCGGCGACCACTGCTCGGTTGGCTGACCTTCTCGACCGCCGCGGTCGCCTGTTCCGTCGCCTTGATTGCGGCCGCACGTCCGGTT
>JBCCJB010000552.1:0-1780 GCA_039028015.1 Planctomycetota bacterium | reverse complement strand
TCGGCATGTTGTCATTGAGCGACTGAATCACCCAATCTCGATAAGGCCAGATCTCGCGGTAGTTGTCGAAGTGCAGTCCGTGCGTATCGGCGTATCGAACCAAATCCAACCAGTGTCGGGCCACGTGCGGGCCAAAGTCAGGGTCGGCAAGCAATCGGTCGACATAGTTTTCAATGGCTTTGGGCGACGGGTCGTTCACCAATCGCGTGACCATGTCGGGCGTTGGCGGCAGCCCCGTCAAATCCAGTGCGATGCGTCGGGCCAAGGCTTGCCGACTTGCCGGTGGGTTGGGCTCAAGCGATTGGGCTCGCATCGTTCGATTAACCCAATAATCGATTCGACTGGAAGCAGTTGGATCGGATGCTGTTTCGATACGTGATTGTAAGGGTCGCTTCGGAGGCACGAAGGCCCAGTGGGGTTCAACCTCGCCGCCCTGCCGGATCCATCGGCTGATCAATTCAATGGCGTCTTGGGAAACAGGATGATCCATTTCCGGCGGTGGCATCACGAGATCGGCATCTTCGGTTTGCAGCCGAAGCAGCAATTCGCTGTCTTGCCAACGTGTTGGGTCAATCACCGATTCGATACCCGACGCCGTGTCGAGACGCAAATCGGCCTCGCGATGATTTTCGTCGGGACCGTGGCAGGCGAAGCAATGATCCGACAGGAGCGGACGGATCTGACGGGAATAGGAGATGTCGGGCGTCGCGGCGAGCACCGATGCGTAACGCAGGTCGAGCGACCACCAGCCGCTTGCGAGCGTCACGATACCAATGAGACAGCGGTGAAGTCGTTCAATGGAGAGAAACCCAAACATGCAGCCAGTTTAGCGTGACCCTCGCGCAATGGTTCGAATTTGTGCGGCAAATCACTGCGTGCAATTACCGCAGGCGTGTTCCGATCGAACCAGAATCGCGATAGGCCGTCGCAGGTGCGGCTGCGGTTAGGGTGGTTAGATCGATCCGGCGTGGTGTTGCGGGCAACACAAAGAGTCCAGGATCGTCGGTCAGCAGTTGATTGATGCTGTAATTGCTTATCTCGAGCGACATTTCCATCGGTGGTCCCGCTGCCGGATAGAGTGCAACGTCGACCGCGTGCGGGAGCACAACATTGACGGTGTCGTAGAACTGGTGCTTCGACGCGACACTCTTGGCGACCAGCCTCTGATTGGGATCGTACAGGAACAGGTGTGTGACGTAGCCCGCGCTCGGCTCGACCAGCATCACCCGTTGGAACGTCCCTGCAGCGGTTGGCTCGGCGGTTCGCACTTCAATCATGCCGTCGCCTCGCAAAACAGGCCCTGCCAGCACGCTCGCGGGGTCCAATCGTGGCAAACCGATGGCTTGCATCAACCAAGACGGATCGACCGGCAATACGGCTCGATTCAGGTTTGAGGCGTACGTTTGGTGGTTGGCGTAGTAAAGCGTTTGCGTCACGCCCTCTGGCACTTCAAACCAGAACTCCGAATCGTTGCTTCCCATGTCCAGTCCAGCACCCATCACAATGGGCAGACTCGCTCTCAAGCGAAACGAACGCTCACGACGGAGATGCATCGTGGCCGATAGCTTCGGGATCGCTGCCATCGATCGGACGTCCAAGCGAGCCGAATTGGTGGACAGCTGTTGGATCGCGTCGGTGCGATTGATCGCTGTTGCGAGCTCTTCGATGGTCGGTGTTGGATTAGTCAGGACCCGTGGCGGCGGTGGCACATCGATCGTTGCGACCGTTCTCGCGCAACCAATCATGCCACCGCTGATCGCGATCGCACTGACAAACATGA
>JBCCJB010000551.1:0-1843 GCA_039028015.1 Planctomycetota bacterium | reverse complement strand
TTGTGCCAACACGTCCGCTGAAACTGCTGCGGCACCGACCACGTTGCCCGGCGTGATCGCTGCTTTCTGATGAACGTGATTGGCCATACAAGCCACCGCACGCAACGCGTATTCAGCGGTTTTTGAAAGCATGTCAAAGCTGTCGGTGTCAGAAGTCGATAAGAAACACTTTGTGACTGCAATCAATTCTTGTACACTTAGGTATAGATTGGTGTCTAGGCACCAGCTCGCCAGGCGGCAATCGCGATTCAATCACGAGATTTATTGATGCGAACCGTATGACCCTGAAACGATTTCTGCAGCAAGCCGGCTATGTCGCATTCGGGATGTGGATTGCGATGGCAGCCGCTTCGGCACAGCGGGTCGCGTATGAACGACCGCCGATCGATTACATGCACGCGGCTGTGCATGATCCCGTTGCGAACTTGTCGCAAAAGGTGGCATCGGGCGAGATCGAGCTCGAGCATGACGAGCAGTTTGGTTATCTCACGTCGGTACTGAAACACCTCGACATTCCGGTCAGCTCGCAAACGCTGGTTTTTTCCAAAACCAGCTTGCAACTCCATCGCATTTCGCCGCGGCGACCACGGGCGCTCTACTTCAACGATGACGTCTACGTTGGTTATTGCCAACGCGGCGACGTTCTTGAATTTGCTGCGACGGACCGCAACCAAGGTGCAACCTTTTACACGTTGTCACAGGACAAATCGAATTCGCCCACCTTTGTTCGCGACCAGGGCGCGTGCCTGTCGTGCCACGCTTCCAGCCGGACCCAAGGGGTCCCGGGGTATCTGATTCGCAGTGTCTTCCCCGACGCGGCGGGCCGCCCCAAACTGGGCAGTGGCACCTTTACGATCGACCACACGAGTGACTTTCGGGACCGCTGGGGCGGCTGGTATGTCACCGGTCAACATGGCGCGATGCGGCACATGGGAAATGCAATCGCAAAGGGCGATGAAGACACATTTGATCGTGAGCCGGGTGCGAATCAACAAAATCTTGATGAACACTTTCGGACCACGGCTTATTTGACCGGACACAGCGACTTGGTTGCATTGATGGTTCTTGAGCATCAAACCCAGATGCATAACGCGATGGCGGCGGCCAATTATGAGACGCGTTTGGCATTGCACCAATCGTTTCAAATGAACAAATTGCTCGATCGGCCCGAGGGATACGTCAGCGAAAGTGCCCAACGGCGGATCTCCGCGTCCGCGAAACTCGTTTTGCGTTATCTATTGTTCGCCGACGAATTTGTCCTTACCGACCCCGTCTCTGGCTCATCACGATTCGCCGAGGACTTCACGGCTCGCGGGAAAAAAGACCATCTCGGGCGATCGCTTCGCGACTTTGATTTGACAACGCGATTGTTTCGTTATCCGTGCAGTTATTTGATTCACTCGCCCGCGTTTGCGGGTCTTCCCGATCCGGTTCGGGTCGAGGTGATCGTCAGTTTGGCTCAGATCCTGTCTGACCCAAAACCATCTAGCGAATACCCACACTTAACCGCAGCGATCAAATCAGACATTTTGCAGATTCTGCGTGACACCGCTCCTGAATTTCGACAACAGCATTTGACGAGTCTGAATTGATGCGTCGCTGTCTGGTTGTGGTGGCAGCCATCACATCAATGTGGATCGCACCGGTGCAAGCGCAAATCTCGATTGAGCTCGACGTCGAGGCACCGCCGATCCTCTATTCGGACACGCCACCCGACAACCGTGTCAGTCGTCTCATCGACCAAATCCGCAACGATGAAATCAGGCTCACCTACAACCGTCCGCATGGCTACTTGCGTTCGCTGCTTGGAGCCTTGGAGATTCCGGAGTCTTCGCAAACGCTT
>JBCCJB010000550.1:0-1852 GCA_039028015.1 Planctomycetota bacterium | reverse complement strand
GCTTGCCGCCGCGACGTCGAAGCAACTCGACTTCATCCGACCACTTGGGGTCGGCATAATCAAAACTGACCACCGGCTCGCCTTGCAGCCAGTGCTGGATGATGGTTCCCTTGCAAACGATTCGGGCTTGATTCCACTGACCCACCGGTGCCGTGGCATCATGCGATGGCGGCATGCAGAAATACAACGAGGCGGCACTGGTACGCGGATTTTGACCGTCGCGATGCGAATCGTTGTCCAGAATCTGATACTCGTACTGACCTGGTCGGTAGTACACGCCGCTGTTGCTGCCTTTCGCGATCTTCCACTCAAATCGAAGTTCAAAATTGTCGGGGACGGTTCGCGCGGTGTACGTCAATGACCCGCCTTTGCCTGTCCGTGTGATCACGTCATCTTCGATCTTCCAGTTGCCACTGTGCCGCCAGCCGGCAAGAGAATCCGCCTGAGTCAAAGCCGTGAAGCCGGGCTCATCGCCACGCGTGATCGGCCTGTCGATTTGCCACAGGCAAACCTGGGTCATCAGAATCAATATCCAGCATTGAGAAGTGAATAATTGGTAACGGTGCATGGATTGTTTTGTCTTGTTTGAGTGACACATCAAGATGCGGAACCACGAGTTATAGCCTGTTTTTTGTCGCAATCGAGAAAGTTCTGCGAAACCATCTTGCTCGACGTGTCGTTATGCAGGTGAGCGGCGTTGCACGGAACTCAGTTATCAATGTCAGGAGACGCAAACGTGATCAATCGACACTTCCCTCAACTGCACCGGCGCGACGCGTTGGTTGGCGGCAGCGCTCTCTGGGCTGCGATGTGGTCCACCCCGGGGGCGTTTGCCGATCTGATTGCAACGCCATCTCAAACCGAAGGGCCGTTTTATCCCAATCGGATGCCGCTCGACACGGACAACGATTTGATCGTGATCAACGACGCGATCACGCCCGCACTGGGCGAGATGACCCACGTGAGCGGTCGCGTCCTATCAAAGGCAGGTCTGCCCATTCGCAACGCGTTTGTCGAGATTTGGCAGGTCGACCACAACGCGGTTTACATTCACACCGAAGATCGCACCAACCGCGAGAATCAAGATCACAACTTTCAAGGCTATGGTCGCTTTTTGACCGATCATCAGGGCCGGTACTATTTCCGCACGATCAAACCGGTTCCCTATCCCGGCCGAACACCGCACATCCATTTCGCGGTCAGCAAAAACGGGCGGCGAATCTTGACCACTCAATTGTACGTCAAAGGTCATCCCAATAACGCGCGGGATCGATTGCTCAATCGGATACCAGCCAAATCGCGTGACGTCGTGCTCGGCGACTTTCGACCGATTGAGGACTCTCCCATTGGTGAGTTAGCGGTCGAGTTTGACATCATTCTGGGTATCGTCCCCGATGACCATGAAGCGGATGCGAATCATGGTCTCGGAAAATCTCAGTGGCGACGACGATCGTGAACAAGCAAACGCAACGCCATCCTATTTTGCCGCATCGCCCCATTCGTTGATTCGCGGCAGATTTCGATAAAGAAACCAATTGTAAAATCGCCGTGGCAGGCCACGCCGCAAAAGGGAAAAGCAAGCGGCATCGGGTGTCCCATAAACGCGCAGCGGTGGTGATCGCTGATTCATGACTCGCATGACTTTCTTCGCAACCGAATCGGGCGTGCCGAGAGCGCGTCGCATGAGTTTGGCGATGAAACGTTCCATGTGTCGGTAGTGTTGATGGTACGGATCGCTGTCGTCCTTGCTCGCTTTCGCACTCATCATGGTGTACGGGACCTTTGCAAACGCATCGGACCGCAGAAAACCCGGTTGAAGCAGGGTGACCGAAATACTCCACGGTTTCAGCTC
>JBCCJB010000549.1:0-1864 GCA_039028015.1 Planctomycetota bacterium | reverse complement strand
TTGGTCAGGTGTGTGGCGAGGATGACGCATCCCGTGTGACCGGACCAATGCTTTGCGTCCAACCCAGCATCACCCGCCGCGATCAATGAATCACCCGCGTTGCCGAAAATCGATTCGACAAAGTCAAGGTTGCTGACCAACTGACCTGGTACAAAAAAGCGAGTCTCCATCGTTTTCGCCTCGCTGTAGCCGGGCACTTCGGGACAAACCAACGGCCGCAGCATCAAGGAGACCCAAGTGCGTGCTGGATTGTCTTGCCCATCGGTGTAGGGCAGTTCCAGATCCGCGTCGGGTGGGTTCATGGCCGCGCGAAACAGATTGACAAACACGTGTTTGGGGACGGCTCGCTTGTCACCTGGAATCGGTAGCCCTCCTTCGACGATGTGGAACGTGCCCGCTGTTGTGCGGCGATCTGCTTTGGGATTGTTGAGCACGCCGTTGGCACAGCGGTAGGACGACACCAGGTCTTTCTCAAACGAATCACCGCCTGCCGGTAGCGACAGTTCGCGAGCCATCCCATGGCGATCAAGCATCAATGAATGTCGTGGCAGCAAAAGCGGCTCGTCACCCACTTCGGATGCAAAATACGTGCTCAAAAACTGCTCGATACGACCATCAATGTGCGGCTGATGACGCCGCAGGATCGCATTGCGTTCCCGCAGATTCTCCAACATTTCCGGCGGGAAAGCGGCCTCGGGTTGCTCGAGACGGTCATGACTGGGTGGCGTCAGTCCAGCCAGAGCTAGCTGGAAAGTGAGGTAATTCTGCAGTCGCTGACGTGCCTCGGGTGAGATTGCAATCTCCTGATTCCATCCCACGGCGCGTTGAAGTTGATCCGGATCCCGCAACAGCGACATAGTGCATTCCAAAGTTGTAGTGGGTGTGTGTTTACAAGTTTCCGGCAAGATATCGCATCTTGTGAATATTTGCGTTGCGTCGACGGACAAACGCGGGGTTCAACCTGACACGTGATTCGATCCGGGGGCTTTAAAGGAGCTATTTTTGCCCCGAGAACAATTTCTCGGCGTGCAGTCTCACATTTCGATTGGGGACGAATCATTGAAACGCTCACGCGTGATGGGCGTTTTAGAGGATCAGCGACCAACCACGCGTATCGATGGCCGACTCACGACCGCCGAATACGTTGGATCTCACCTGCATAGAGCGTCTTTATTGCAGAACCGACTTGCAGCTTTAGCCCACCATCATGACTGATACCCAAACAGGTTCCTTCGAGATCTTTGGTGGCATGACTTGCTCGTACAGGATACCCCTTGAGCTGACACCGTTCGTCATATGCAGCATGCAATGTTGCAGGGTGTTTCGTGCTGCAGTCGATCCATGAGTTAAGACATGGGATCAATTCGTCCAAGAACGTGGCAATCGACAACTCGTGACCCGTTGCATGACGTATCGATGTGGGTGCGACAGGTGCGTTATCGCATTCTTCCAAGTTGGGATGGCCAATCAGATTCACACCTATTCCGATCACGTACGGATTCTTGGTTGCCGACAACGTTGATGAGCATCGCTCAATCAGGATGCCACTGACCTTGCCGCCAGCGAGCCAAACGTCGTTGGGCCATTTGAGCCCACAACGAAAGGGCGGAACCAATCGCTCAATTGTCTCCGCCACTGCCAGGCCGGCCGCGATTGAGAGCAAGTGCCCCGAGTACTCGCAGCTCCACGAGAGGGTGATTCCGCCCTCGGAAGCACTCCATGTTTTACCGTGGCGTCCGCGTCCAGCGGGTTGCTTCATCGCCAGAATCAACCTAGGCAACAGTGGAACATCAATCTCAATGCGATCACTCGAAAACCTTCCACGACTGATCCAGTCCAGTGCGTGCGAGTTCGTGGAACGCAG
>JBCCJB010000548.1:0-1885 GCA_039028015.1 Planctomycetota bacterium | reverse complement strand
GTCGGTGGATGAATTGGAGTCGCCGAGATGAGCTTCAGCGAATGGCGATTTTTGTTATTGCTTTTCATCCCGGCGGCCATACTGGCCTGGATCTGGCTGCGTGATCGGTTGCCAAGTCTGGGACTGGGCAGCGACCGAAGAATCGCGTTGCCTCAGGATCATGGCGTTCAGAGATCGGGTCGCTGGTTTGACTTTTTCATTCGCTGCTTTTTGAGCTCGCTCCCTTTAATGCTCGCCGCAGCGATCATTTTGCTCGCCGGACCGCGACATCTCAGTGTTCCCAAAGCCGAAAGGGAGTTAACAAACATCGAATTCTGTCTCGACTTGAGCGGCAGCATGACGGCTCGGTTTGGTACCGGTACTCGATACGATGCGGCTATGGCGGCGATCAACGGTTTCGTCGACAAACGTCCCGGCGACGCGTTTGGGTTGACAGTCTTTGGCGACCAAGCTCAACACTGGATCCCTTTGACGACCGATCCATCGGCGTTTCGTTGTGCGGTGCCGTTTTTGAATCCGCGCAAATTGCCGCCCGGCTATGGCGGCGGAACGATGATTGGCTTGGGGTTGAAGAAGTGCCAGGAAGTTTTGGTGACACGCGAGAAAGGCGACCGAATGATTATCCTGGTTTCTGACGGGGCGAGTTTCGATCTCGGTGACGGAGCGGCAGAGGAAGTCGGCAAATCGCTACGTGACGACAACATCGTCGTCTATTCGATTCACATCGGTAATGGCGTGACACCGCCGGAAGTCTCGACCGTTACCAACATCGCTCGCGGCAAATCATTTAATCCTCAAGACACCCAGTCGCTGCAAGGGGTGTTCGATCGCATCGACAGAATGGAGGTCGCTGAAATGAAACAGACGTACGCGGAAGTCTTGGATTGGTTCACCCCTTTCTCGATCGCCGGCACGAGCTTTGTTGGTCTGTCATTGTTATCGTTGGTCATGTTCAGGTACACGCCGTGGTAGAAGTCCTTCCCGAAATCGTGGCACTGGCCGTCGCCTTAATCGCGCTTGTGGCCGAGGTCTTTCACTTGCGGCGAATCAGGCGAGTCAGCCGACTTGCGTTTGGACCTGGGGGCCGTGCAGCAATCTGGACATGGATGGCACCGGCATTGCGTGTACTCGCCATCGGCGTTGCGGCGTGGGGTTTCCTTTCGCTCTGGCTTGTCGTCGAAGCACGCGTCCACAAATCGGGGGTGATTGACGAAAGCGATTACAAACATCTGGTCCTTGTCGTCGACGTTTCACCG
Organism: Planctomycetota bacterium; assembly: GCA_039028015.1. Classification (GTDB taxonomy): domain Bacteria; phylum Planctomycetota; class Planctomycetia; order Pirellulales; family Pirellulaceae; genus Rhodopirellula. The sequence goes on along the minus strand of JBCCJB010000548.1, from coordinate 629 downwards.
AGCATGCAAGTCGAAGATGCCGGACCCGACGGCAAGCGAACGCGTCGCCAGCGATCGTCCGACATTTTGGAATCGCTATTCAACCGAATTCCAATGCGTCAGTTCAAGGTTTCGTTGATTGCTGTCTACACCGATGCAAAACCGTTGTTGGAAGATTCGAAAGACCACGAAGTCGTTCGGCACATCATGGAGAAGATGCCGATGTGGCACGCGTTTAAAGCGGGCAAGACCGATTTAATGTCGGGCATTCGCCAAGCCGTTAAGATGGCCAAGCCTTGGAATCCGAGAAGCACTCATGTTCTCGTGCTGACCGATGGCGACACGGTTCCGGCGACAGGCATGCCAAAACTGCCGGCGTCGATTGATCAATTCCTGGTCGTTGGCGTTGGCAATCCGAACAGCGGAACCTTTATCCACGATCACCAATCGCGTCAGGACGTCAACACGCTACGGCAAATCGCCAATCGTTTACGAGGAGTTTTTCACAATGGAAATCAGAAACATTTGACATCGCAACTGGTTTCACGTTTTGCGGAAACACGTGATGAAGACAAAGTAAAACAATGGACCCGACGCGAATGGGCGCTTTTGGCATGCGTCGCCGGCTCGTGGGTGTTGGCGATACTGCC
>JBCCJB010000547.1:0-1928 GCA_039028015.1 Planctomycetota bacterium | reverse complement strand
GCAATTGGTTGGAACACGCAAGCTCGCATACTTGCTGCTGCTGATCAGCTTGGTCGCATCACGGTTTGGCGGATGGATTCCGAGAAAAAGACGTCGATTCGGTCGGGCAGCAAACAACTTTGGAATGTGGTTTGGGACGACACGGGGACGAAGCTCCGGTTTGCCGATCGCAACTATCCCAACGGCCGGTATCACTACAATCGTTATGGCGGTGTGACGCACGAGTTCGACACGCGTCGACTGATTTTGCGCGAGCAGCGAGTGGATGTGGAAGATCGGCCGATCGACTTAAAGACTCCGTTTGGCGTGCTCGGCTTTCGTGACGCCAAATTCAATTGGGTTCGCATCGACGAGCAGGCTGTCCGGCGACTCATCCGTGGTCCGGCTGTGGATCTGAATGCTTGCGAAGAATTGCCTGCCGAGTTTGGAACGGTGATGAGCTATCTCAGCAGTTCGTATCCTGGCGTATCGGATGAGCACCTATTTCTAGGAACAAACCGGGGACACGTCGTGGAGATTGCGATCCAGCGTGGGGTCTCTCGGTCAGTCGTTCATCGACCCGTGCGTTGGTTTCTAGGACACACCGGTGCCGTCACGTCGCTGGCGATGTCTCCAGATCGATCGCTGTTGGCAACCAGTTCGCTCGATGGCACGATTCGCGTCTGGTCACTCACGCCTCCACGCATCACGGGCGATCTGGATGCCAAGATGGTGGGCAGCACGGTTGCGAAGTTTGAGTCGGGCGGGAGAGCCTACGAAGCGGGGCTGATTCCTTATCAGGACCGGATCATTCGATTTGATGACACGACCTTTTTTGGGCGACGACGTGGGCTCGTTCAAAACAAGTATCGGCCCGGCGATCGAGTCCCCATCACTGCCGTCAATGCCGATGGTCAGCCGCGGACGCTCGAAATCGTATTGCAACGCTCACCCGATTACGCGGTTCCCCTGTGGAATCTCTACTTGGACTCCAAGGGCGAATGGGTCGCTTGGACCGGGCAAGGCTATTACGCGGCTTCGTCCCAAGGCGGCAAGCATATCGGTTGGCACATCAATAAGGATCGTCATCAAGTCGCCGATTTTTACACCGCAGAGCAGTTCGGGAGGCATTTGCATCAACGACAGATCGTCATCGATACGATGCGTTTGCGTTCGGCCGAGAAGGCCACCGAGTCAGCGATGGAAAGTTTGACTTTGTTGGCCAAACGCCCCAAGGCAATTGAGTCCTCCTCATACGAGGCCTTTAAAGCGGTATTGCCACCGGCCATATCAAATCTGCGTGTTCGCCAGGGTGATGCTAGTGGCCAGCCGATCAATGTGACGTTTGATGTTTCGCACCATCGTGACCGACCTCTTCGTGAGGCACAGCTAATGATCAACGGGCGTCGCGTGCTCGCTTCAAGGTCACCGGTTAAAAGCGTCGAAGACCCCGACCATGAAGGAATAATGCTTGCTAGTTTCAATCAGTCGGTGTTGGTCGAAAATCAGATCGACAGCGTCAGTGTGCGCGTGACCGATCGTTATGGAATGCATGACTTCAAAAATGCTCAGGCGTTCGAGTGGATGCCGTCGGTGCTGGAATCATCAGCTCGTTCAGATGAGGAGCTTGAATCTGTTTTGTACGTGTTGTCGATCGGTGTCTCGCAGTATCGCAATCCTGACATGCAACTCCAGTTTGCCGATCGTGACGCGCGTGAGTTCGCCAAAACGTGGGCCGATCGAGGACGAACCGTATTTTCGCGCGTCGTGACGCGAACGCTGATGAACTCAGACGCGACGGTTGATTCAATCGAAGAGTCGCTCGACTGGCTGCGTAAGCAATCGATCCAGCCGCAGGATTTGGCAATCGTCTTCCTGGCGGGTCACGGGATCATTGATCAAGACGGTGATTGGTATTTCGCGTGTGTCGATTGCGATTTCAAGCAATT
>JBCCJB010000546.1:0-1929 GCA_039028015.1 Planctomycetota bacterium | reverse complement strand
TTTATGTCGACGGCGATCCCGTCTATCAATTCAATGTCGGATATCGATTGCGTCGTCTGTTTGGCGATGGTGAGCGTTTTGCATGCGAGAATGGCCAGTTATTTCGTCTCATTCGTCAACCGGACTCATCGGGTCGACTCCGTTTGTCACGTCAGGCTGTTTCGAACCCGGAAACGGATCATTGGCAAGAGCGTTGGCGACGCCTTGTCGGGCAAATTCGCAAGACATGCCGGGAACCGCAGCATGCGGCATTTCAGACGGTGGGCATTACCGAGGATGAGTTTCAACAGCGAGTGCTGGTCTGGATTGATCATATTGGTGAGGTGTACCAGCTGGCCTCCGGCCCCGAAGAATCGCTTGATTGCTAGCAAAAAAGTGATTTGCTAGCACTACCTGGAGTGGGTCTTTGGTCGCTGACACACTAGATATGGAAATTGATTGGTGGTTCGTTTCCTCATTTCTACTTTTGGAAACGTCGTGACATGACACCGTGTTCATGTCCTAACAACCACCTCGCTCTGTGAATTGTCGGTTGTTGCTTCATTTTTGAACTTGACCGTGATGTCCTGAGAATTCCCGTCAGCAAGGATTGCCCAAAAAGGCTGCTGACTCGTACTCAGGTCTATCCTCAAGATCATCAAAGAGCAACATGATTGATGGTTCCCGCAACACGATCGTGCGGGATGCTATCACGTCGCATGTCGAGAATCGCAGACCCGCAGGTTTGACCCTTTTGCCGATTCGAAGAGGATCTTCAGATGACGTGCAAACCCCTGATTGGCCTTAACGCTGATTTTCGTGACGCCGCCCGCACCACGCCAGCGTTCGCCTACATCGCCGCTGGCTACTTTCAATCGATTTTGAATGCCGGTGGCGTGCCTATTCTGGTCCCGCCCCAGCCAGACGAGCCAAACGTGCAGCGAATTCTCGACGCTGTTGAGGGTTTCATGTTCATCGGTGCCAGTGGCGATTTGGATCCACGCAATGACGGATTCATGCTCCATCCGAGCGTTCATCCGATGCACGCCGAGCGAGAAGCGTGCGACCGCATGTTGATGGCCGAAATTGCCGAACGTCGCATGCCCGTCCTGGGTATTGGAGCTGGCATGCAACTGATCAACATTCAACAGGGAGGAAACCTGTTCCTCGATATCAAAGAGGATCTGCCGTCGGCTGTGCCGCATTTTGATGTCCAGGACGTCAACCATCGTCACACCCTCGATGTGGAAAGCGACTCTTTAATCGGACGTGTCTACGGTGACGGTGAAATTCGCGTGACAAGCCGACATCACATGGCAATCGATGAGGTCGCCCCGGGCTTCCGTGTCACGGCCCGTTGTCCCGATGGCGTGATTGAAGCCATCGAAAGCGAAATGCTCGATTGGTTTGCTATCGGCACCCAGTTCCATCCCGAATCCGAAGCCGCATCGGCGCTCGACATTCGTATCTTTGAAGAATTCGTCGACGCGGTCCGAGATCGAACTGCAGCCGAAACCGAACCGGTGGCAGCTGAGGCGACATTGAACAGCGATCAAGAATCATTCCGTTTGGTCGCCTAACAAATCCGTCGCGGCTGATTGAAAACCATCTATGGAGGGAACGTGCTGAACTGATCCGCAGATGACAACCGAGCATCGATTGCGTGCTCCGCCGTCAGCAAGGATGTTGACATGCATGATCGTTTCTTTGGGAACGGTCACGTAGGCAAATCAAGGATTCGGGACTGTCGCTGCATCAAAATTCGTTCACCACGCGTCACATCACGGCAGATCGTCGAAGCCGGGTTGCGTTGTTTAACGCAACCCGGCTTTCTTTATGCTCCTTTAGTTCGAAGCTCTGGCACAACTAATGCGTTTGCATGTTTGATCGATACTTGTTCGCCGACTTCAGTGGTGCCGGCGAGGATGATGATGCCAGCCCGGGTATTTG
>JBCCJB010000545.1:0-1985 GCA_039028015.1 Planctomycetota bacterium | reverse complement strand
TGTGAATGAATCGCTGGCTGGTTAATTCGTAGTGGTAACCCAAACGCCAGCGAGCGTAGTTGCCTCCCACAAGCACCCAAAGCACCAGCACCACGATCAAAGCGATGCCAAAGGTCAAACCTTCGATCAGGATGGGCAGAATCAGCAAGGCAATGCTTACTAGGCCAATCAGAATCCACGACCCGATCATTGCCTTGGGACTGTAGCCTCCCTGCCACAACGATTCCTCGGGTTCATGATCGTCCAGTGAACCGGATCCTTGGAACTCGCGTGCCTGCTGTTCAAATCGTTCCTTAGGTGAGGGCGTTTGAGCCGTTGCGCCACTCACTGGAGCTGATGCTGGTGGCAATGACGTCTGGTCATCTTCGGTGACGTTATCAGTTGGCGTCGTATCGGGGTCGTTCATGGGACTAGAAATTAACAGCGCGAAAAGTGGGACGCGAACCAAAGTGAAAAAGGGCGGTCGAAGTCAACGTTGGGATCATTCGTCACAGGTCCATGGACGTCAATTGGACGTTGCATTCATGTGAACGCCTTTGAGCGCGATGGGCGACCCGCGTGATTGGGCAAATGACTCGGAATCCGTGAAAGGCTGGGCTTTCAAAACGGTGCCGGGCTGTCGATAATTCTAAAGGGTTCGCCAACGAGGCAGAAATTCATTCCGCCAGAGGCGCCGGTTTTGTTCAGTTTTTCGTTGAGGGGTTTCGATGCGATGCCCGTTTTGTCACCACGACAACGACAAAGTTATTGATAGTCGTGCCGCTGAGGCAGGCTATATGCACCGCCGCAAACGTCTTTGTCAGGACTGCCAGCGACGTTTTACGACGATCGAGCAAATTGAAGAACTCAACGTTCGTGTGGTCAAAAATGACGGGACACGTGAGCCGTTCGATCGCGAAAAAATTCGTCGTGGAATCGAACGAGCCTGTTCTAAAAGGGAGGTTGAAAGCGATCGCATTGAAGCAACTGTGCAACTAATCGAAACTGACATTTATGCGGCGTTCGACTTCGAGATCCCCGCTCACGTGATTGGCGAGATCGTATTGCGACACTTGGCGGACTTGGACGAAGTCGCCTACATTCGATTTGCTAGCGTGTATCGAGAGTTTGATGGGGCCGATGATTTTCTGAAGATCATCCGGCAACTGTCCCCCGTCGATCAGGCTTACCGTGCTCAGAACGCTGATTCAAATCGTGCGAGCGAGCATCCGACGTCGACATTGACCAGGTGAGTGCCAATTCTAGCGCATCGCCGACCACGAAGTCCGCGTTCACGGTTGTCCGCACGCCGCGCACGCCGTTGGCATGGAAGAATCTGGTTCATGATTGGCGTCGCTTAGTGTTGTCAGCCTCTGGTGTGGCATTTGCCGCCGTGCTGATTTTTACGCAAAACGGATTTCGCAACGCGTTGCTGGACAGCCCAGTGCAACTGATTGATATGGTGGACGCGTCCCTCATCGCAATCAGCAAGGCCCGCTACATGTTGCCGGTCAATCAGCGTTTTGATCGCGACCTTCTTCGGCGAATTCAAACCGATCCAGATGTCGTCGATGTGCGACCGATGTACATCGAAAGGCTGATGGCGCGAGTGCGAGTCAAAGATCATCCCAGCCGACCGATTCGTGTGATTGCTGTGCCCACGGATTCGGACGCCCAGGATCAACCGTGGCTCGATATCGACGGTCTTGCGGAGCAGCGATACAGATTGCGGCGTCCGGGGACAGCGCTGGTCGATTTGAAATCTCGCGAAGAGTTCGCGTTTGAGTTTGACGGTGATCAACAACCACGCTCGCAAGTCGTGGAACTGGCCGATCAACGAATCAACTTGGTTGGTTCGGTGACCATCGGAACGGACTTTGCCAACGAAGGCACGTTATTGATCAGTGATGAATCCTTCGCGGATTATTTCTCGCTACGCAATTCGGGACGACCACTTGAAACAGTCGATCTGGGATTGATTCGTTTGCGAGAGGGTTCGGATGCGG
>JBCCJB010000544.1:0-2006 GCA_039028015.1 Planctomycetota bacterium | reverse complement strand
TTTTCGCGGGCTAAACCGCGGCTAGCGCCAAGACGGCTCATACGCTCGGTTATGCCATGAACCACTGTGTTTTCCATCCAAAGTGACGCTGTCCAGCTAGCCACGGTCCCGTAAATGGAATCTAGCGTTCTCCTGAGCCGACGGCGGTAGCCGCGGGCCCCGATTTGCGAGCTTTGAAGCGTCATCTCGCCCGACGCTAGCGCGCTCGGCTCACATTTACGGGACCGTGCCTAGCCCAACACGGGTGTTGCGGCTGCCGGATTGCAGAGTTGATGAATGAAGCGAAGTTTTTCGACGACGGCTGTCGTGAACACCTCTGGAACGAGATCCAACAGGCCCAAGTCACGATTGAATTCGTTGGCGACAATGCCGACCCTGGCGTAGTCAGCGATCATTCGTTCAAAAGGGTCTTCCGGCGTAATCGTGTTGCTCGCGTCGGGACTGATCCGTCCGCGTCGCCGGATTGATCCGCGATGAATGAAGTGCGCGGCGGTTGCGAGCACGGTTCGCAGATCAAGATACGCGTTGAATGATTCTGCGAAATCCTCCCAGGAATGCATCGTGGCGTACTGCGAAACAAAATGACTTTGCCAGTGGCCGACATGTCCGCGGTCGTAGTACGCCTTGATGGCATCCACATAAGACGGATCGCGTTCGTCGCCGAACAATTCGCGATAACGCGTTAGACGATCGGGCTTGGGCTGCACCATTCGCTGCCAGTAATAGTGACCCAGTTCGTGGCGGAGATGTCCCACCAAGGTGCGATGGGGTTCACCAAATTCAACGCGTGTTGCCTCACGGTGCACCGAGTCCGCTTCGCGAATGTTGATCGTGATCACGCCGTTACCATGCCCCGTCATGATTGGCTCATCAGCATCTTCGCTGCCCAAAAACCGAAACGACAGCGGCAACTCACCTGGCATCGCGAGCACGGGTAACCCGATTTGGTCAACGATGTAGAGCACGCGTCGTTTCGCGGCTTCCAAACGACGTACTTTTTGTTGCGTCAAAGCATCCGATAGCGGCGGCATGTCGGTGGTCAGTTGACACCATGTGCAAGCCCCGGATCGTGATGATGGATTTGCATTACCGACATCAGCAAGCGTGAACCGGTTGCAAAGGGCATGATCCAGACCCAGGCGGCAACGAACGAGCCGTGCATCAGCATGCTCGGGACATTGCAAAATCGTTTGAGCAGGACCATATGAGCTAGGTTGATCAATGACGTCGGCGGAATGCAACTGTCGGCACGCCTCGCAAAGTCCCACCTCTCGGCCGCAAGCGACGCAGCGAGTGTTATGAAAGAATAGCTCCGCACCGCACTTGCAATTCCACGTTCGCATTGGGGCGTTGCTTAATCGTGTTGCGGCGTGTCAAAGATTCGGTCGCCCGCATCACCCAAACCGGGCACGATGAACGCGTTGTCGTCGAGTTGCGGGTCCACCGCGGCCACAAAAATCTTGACGTCCGGAAAGTCGCCCGCGACACGATCAATCCCAATCTGCGATGCGATGATGCCGCAGACGCGAATCTCATCAACACCCCAGCGTTGCAAACGACGCACCACCAAATCAATGCTGCCGCCGGTCGCCAGCATCGGATCAAGCACCAACGCCACGTTCGGCGCGCCCGATTGCGGAAGCTTGTCGTAGTAACCGACTGGTTCGGCTGTCTGTTCATTGCGATACAGACCCAAGTGCCATACGGAGGCATCAGGAATCAAATCCTGCATCGGCGTGACCATACCCAATCCAGCTCGCAAGACAGGCACCAAACCAATCACGGTGGCCAATCGCTTGCCGTCGGCAACGCCCACCGGCGTTTGGATGGACACGTCCGACATTGCCAACTCACGCGTGGCTTCGACGCCAATCAACATCGCCAACCGCGAAACGGTCGCACGAAACTCGGCCGACCGCGTCATTTCATCCCGCAACGTTGCCAGATGATGGTCCACCAGCGGATGGTTCAAGATGTGAACGTGCGTCATGCGAAGCAACTTCGTC
>JBCCJB010000543.1:0-2050 GCA_039028015.1 Planctomycetota bacterium | reverse complement strand
CGCTGACTCCGATCCAAGTGACCATGCCGGATCGTTCTTCAGGCACGGGTTGGTCACGCGATCGCATTGACGAATTCACGCTACAGGTAATGCAGCGGCACGGTCTTGAGCCCTCCCCACAGGCACCGCCCTCGCAGTGGCTTCGTCGAGCTAGTTTTGATTTGACAGGCCTTCCGCCGATGACGGAACAGCTGGTTCGATTTGAAACCGCGCTTGCGCGTTCACGATCGCTGGCCGCAACCGAAGCGATCTATGCCGCCGAGGTGGATCGCATGCTGGCGACCGATGCCTTCGGCGAACGCTGGGCATCACTTTGGATGGACCTGGCTCGCTATGCCGATTCGATGGGATTTGAAAAAGATCCGCACCGCGCAATGTGGCCGTATCGCGATTGGCTGATCGATGCCTTCAACCAAGATATGCCGTATGACGCGTTTTCCATCAAACAGCTTGCCGGTGACTTGTTGCCCGATGCAACAGCGAGCGACTGGGTTGCGACCGCGTTTCATCGCAATACGCAAACGAACACGGAGGGCGGTACCGATGATGAAGAATTTCGCGTTGCCGCCATTATCGATCGGGTCAACACCACGTGGACGATTTGGCAAGCCACCACGTTTGGATGTGTGCAGTGTCATTCGCATCCATACGATCCTTACCAACACGAGGAGTACTACAAATCGCTTGCGTTGTTCAATAACACGCTCGACGCTGATTTGAATGATGATTTTCCAACGATCACGGTGCCTGAAAGCGTGGATGATCGAGAGGCCGCGATTGATTGGCAAAGCCAGTGGTTGCGTGCTCGCGAAGATCGAAACAATCTGGGTCGTGAACTTTTGGAGTCTGATTCTTGGCAGCCGATTCGCCCCTTGCTTGTCGAATCAACCGGCGGACGTCTCGCCATTCGTGGAAGCACCATTGTCGAGGATGGCGGCACATTTCCCGTTGGCGTGGCTTACACGGTTGAGTTTCCTGCTCGATCCATGTCGGTGCTTCGTGTCGATATCTTGCCGTCTTCGGATCAGGCAACGGACCTGCCCGAAAACGCCAGTTTGCTGACGCAACTGCGTGCCGAACTTGTGGGAGAGTCGGGACGAGTCGATTCGATTCCTCTAGCGACGGTTTTTGCCAGCGGTCTCGCCACGCCCTATCAACCTGACGCGGCTTTGAAGAACAATCGTGAGGGTGTCGGTGGCTATCCCAAGCTATTCGGTCCTCAGGCGGCGGCGTTTGTTTTGGCGAAACCGATTGACTCGTCTGTCAACGCGCACGCCCGCATTCGTTTGACGCTCTCGCAGGGTGCGAGCACGGCTGGAAACATTGCGTCGTATCTCCGGCGTTTTCGTTTGTCATCCAGTACCAATCCTGATTGGCAAGCATTGCTTCAATCGGAAACGTTGAAAGCGGCTGACCAACGTTTGGTGGAAATACGCCGTGAGGTTCAAGCGGTTCAAGGTGCCAAATTACCGGTGATTGCTTCGCGTCCGAGCGAGAGTCGCCGGGAGACTCGCGTCTTCATTCGTGGCAACTGGTTGGACCGGGGTGATCCTGTCGACGGTGGTATTCCGCGTGTGCTGGATCGTTCGCCTGAGGGTGTTCAAATAAATGATCGATTGGCTTTCGCCAACTGGTTGGTAGGACAGGACAATCCATTGGCGGCGCGCGTCTGGGCCAACCGAATTTGGGCGCAATTGTTTGGGCGGGGGATCGTGGAAACGCTGGAGGACTTTGGATCCAGCGGGCTGCTGCCGACGCATCCGCGGCTGCTGGACTATTTGGCGACGCGGGTCCGAGATCATCACAGGTGGCGACTAAAACCGTTTCTTCGTGAGTTGGTGCTGTCATCGACTTATCGTCAGGACCATCGTGTGACGCCTGAATCCTTGGCGATGGATGCTGGCAATCGTTACCTGGCCCGCGGCCCGCGAACGCGGTTGTCCGCGGAGATGATCCGAGATCAGGCGCTGGCCGCGTCGGGCCTGATGACCAAAAAGATCGGTGGTCCATCGGTGATGCCTCCTCAGCCTGATGGCATCTGGCAAACCGT
>JBCCJB010000542.1:0-2078 GCA_039028015.1 Planctomycetota bacterium | reverse complement strand
GCTAAACCGCGGCTAGCGCCAAGACGGCTAATACGCTCGGTAATGCCATGAACCACTGTGTTTTCCATCCAAAGTGGCGCTGTCCAGCTAGGCACTGTCCCGTAAATATGAGCCGAACGCGCTAGCGTCGGGCGATGACGCTTCAAAGCTCGCAAATCGGGGCCCGCGGCTAGCGCCGTCGGCTCAGGAGAACGCTGGATTCCCTTTACGGGACAATGCCTAGCGTGTCGTCTTACCGCGCTGAGCGACTTTGGGAAAGCTGGTTTGAGCTGACTTTGCCGAGCGGCTGCCGGGAAACCTGCAAGATCGTGTCAGCGAACGAGGCTCGCGTCGGTGGTGTCACCTGGGGTAGGCGACCGGCGAGATTCAGCATCGCGGGCGGATTGCGAACGCTCGCTTCGTTGACCTGCGCAATAAAGTGAGCGGTTTGCTCAAAGTTGCTGTCAGCTGAACGCCCAATGACGGGGCTAAGCGTTCGAGCGATCAAATCAATTCCGAGACTGTCGAGTTGCACAAAACAATCGAGTGAACCTGAGACGACCGATTTGCCGTTGGTGTTGGTGTAGCTGGATCGCAGCACAAAGACACCTTTGCCTCGTATGGGTGTGGGTGTCATTTTTCCGTCGTAAGAGCCTTCAACATAAAAAATATGTTGGCTCGCATCGCCATAAATCAAATCGACGAGGCACTGCGTTCCAATTCCGTCGGTAGCCTCGATTTGATAGGTCGACAGCCGTTTCGATTTGACTTTCGTGATACCCATCAAGTCCCAGAGCCCAACTAACACATCCGGGTTTCGCGTCAAGAACAGGAACATCGAACGCTCGCACGCAATCGTCTGGGGTGGCAGACGCCGGTACAGCGTTGGCTTACTAGCGACGCTGACGATTTTCTGCCGCGCATCGGGCGTTAGCCGATCCAAAGGCAATGATCGCAAGACGGTCTGTCGCGATGGTTGACGCGTGGACTGCATCGGCAGTCGCAGCATGCCTCGGGCATTGGTGGCCGTGTGTCCATGCAACGCTGATCGAACGTTGGGCCCGCCACTATTTGAACCCTGACCGCCAGTCCCCTGAGCGGACGCGGTTGACGACAACGCCGGCATCGCGGCGGTGATCAATAATAAAGTCCCGATCCACGCGCACCGACACCGCCGGCGTGCTGGAATCGTTTGACTGGATGGCACCAACACCGCCCCCGAAGTTCCGCGGGAAGAATCGACGGCAAGCATTCGCCGCAACGATTGTTTCGGTTGGGATGAGGCGACCACGTGAGGAAAACAGTCCGCACACGCCGATCGACGAGATTCCTTCGGTCAAATCAGCTCATCACAACCCCCTCGCCTCCGCCACCGCGATCTTGATAATGCCGTGAAACTCTGCGGAGCGGCGACAACCAGCATCCGACCCAATCACCCCCCCATCTTGGATCTCACCGCAATGGCCAAAAAGAACATTGATCAAATCGACGTTGCCAATCTCACGGTGCTCATGCGAGTCGATTTCAATGTGCCGCTGGATGAGGCCTTGGCGATCACTGACGATCGCCGCATTCGAATGGCATTGCCGTCGATACGCAGCGTGATCGATCGCGGTGGCAAGCTGATCCTGATGAGTCACCTGGGGCGTCCCAAGGGAGACGATGGTGACGCACGCTTTTCACTCAAACCCGCCGCGGTCCGGTTGGGCGAATTGCTCGGCAGCGTCGTTCATGCCGCCAGCGATACCGTTGGAGACGATGCCACCGCAAAAGCAGCGGGCCTCAAGCCCGGTGAAGTGCTGGTGCTTGAAAACTTGAGATTTAATCCGGGTGAAAAGAAAGGCGACGATGAATTTGCCGCAAAGTTGGCTGCGATGGCTGACGCCTACTGCAACGATGCCTTTGGAACCTGCCACCGAAAAGACGCTTCGATGGTCGCGGTGCCTGAGGCGATGTCGGGAAAGCCACGCGTGGTTGGGCATTTGGTCGCAAAAGAAATTCAGTACCTTTCCGACGCCATTAGTCAGCCGCAACGACCGTTTGTTGCGGTTCTAGGTGGTGCCAAAGTCAGTGACAAAATCAACGTGATCAACAATTTG
>JBCCJB010000541.1:0-2088 GCA_039028015.1 Planctomycetota bacterium | reverse complement strand
GTCAAATCACACACATAGGCTTTACCATCCAAGATCAGTTTTTCGGCCCACTCGTACAACTGATCGAAATAATCGCTGGCAAAGTGCAGTTCGTTCCAATCAAAACCAAGCCAGCGGACGTCGTCTTGGATCGAGTCGACGTATTCCGTGTCCTCTTTGACCGGATTGGTGTCGTCAAATCGCAGATTGCAGGTCCCGCCAAGTTCGGATGCCAAACCAAAGTTCAAACAAATGCTTTTGGCATGGCCGATGTGCAAATAACCATTGGGTTCGGGAGGGAACCGCGTGGCCACACCCTGGAATCGTTCCGCCGCGAGGTCGGCATCGATCGCTTGACGAATAAAGTGTTTGTGCTCGACAGCGTCATCGGGACCAGACGGATCGATGGATGCTGGCGGTGCTTTAGAGTCGGACACGTTTGAATTGTGATCGAATGAGGTCGCGAAGTTTACGCCGAATTGAACCGCTTTGACGCGCGTTTGGGTAGGCTTCGTTTCAAATTTCACCGGCCTGGACTACAGCGGAAGAGCTTTTCCCGTCAGCGATTTAGGATGGGCCGCGATCGCTTCCGGCGGCCCTTCGGCAACCACGTGACCACCGTTCACGCCGCCCTGTGGCCCCAAATCAATCAGCCAGTCGCACGCGGCCAACAAATTGGATTGATGTTCAATCACAACGACGGTGTTGCCCGCTTCGACCAATCGATCCAGCACGACCAGCAGACGCTGGACATCAGCAAAGTGCAGCCCCGTCGTGGGTTCATCCAAAAGATAAAACGACCGACCCGTTGCCGTGCGAGCCAATTCCGTCGCCAGTTTGATGCGTTGGGCTTCACCACCACTCAGCGTCGTGCTTGATTGACCCAACGACAGATACCCGAGACCCACATCGACGAGCGACTGCAATGGACGATTCACTTTGGGGACGTTCTCAAAGAAGGCCAAAGCCTCCTCAATCTGCATATTGAGCACGTCGGCAATGGTGGCACCTTTGAAACGCACTTGCAGCGTTTGACGATTGAATCGCTTACCGCCGCAGCGAGAGCATTCGATCAGCAAATCGCTCAGAAAATTCATTTCAATGCGTTCAAATCCATTGCCCTTGCAAAGATCGCATCGTCCGGCGGCACTGTTAAAACTGAATCGAGAGGCATTGAAACCAAGAGTCTTCGCCGCACGAGTGGTGGCGTACACCTGCCGAATCGGATCGAGCACACCGGCGTAAGTCGCCGGACAGCTTCGTGCGGTTCGACCGATTGGTTTTTGATCGATCGAAATGAGCTTGTCGATTTTGTCCGCACCGAGCAAATCTTTGTGAGGACCGGGCGATGGTGCAACAAGGTCAAGCGCCGCGGCGAGTGCGGGATAAAGCGTATCGACGATCAACGAGCTTTTTCCGCTGCCTGAGACTCCGCTGACGCCAACCAAGCATCCCAGGGGCACGCTCACGGTGACATCGGCCAAGTTGTGCAGCGACGCGCCGCGTAGCGTGAGCTGTTGATCGGGGCTGGGTTGTCGTCGAGGACGCGAGAGCCCAATGGTTTGCTTGCCCGAAAGATACTGCCCCGTGGGCGAGCCTTTCTTTCGAGACAACTGCTTCGCGGTGCCTTCGGCGACCACTTCGCCGCCGCGATGACCCGCTCCCGGGCCGATATCGATCACTCGATCTGCGGCGCGAATGGTTTCTTCGTCATGTTCGACAATGACGATCGTGTTGCCTGCGTCGCGGAGCTCGGAGATGGCATCGAGCAACTTGTGGTGATCGGCGGGATGCAGGCCAATCGAAGGCTCGTCTAAGACATAGCAAACGCCAACCAGTCCACCACCAATGCTGGTTGCCAGTCGCACGCGTTGTAGTTCGCCACCCGACAGCGTGTCGGCGCCTCGATCAAGCGTCAGGTAATCGACACCGACGCGGCCAAGGAATTCAATTCGCCTCAAAACTTCAGTCGTAATGGGCTCCGCGACGCGGCGGTGCAGTGATGACAGACCATGCGAAAGCTGCGTCAGGAATGCACGCACATCGGGAATGCTCTTCGTGCCCAAATCGTGAATCGACCAATCGTCGATTGTGACCCCCATCGCCATC
>JBCCJB010000540.1:0-2097 GCA_039028015.1 Planctomycetota bacterium | reverse complement strand
GTGAACCGGTCGCGGTCACGGTTGAGCCCGGCAAAACAACCCAGCGGATGGCAATGCTTCGCCCAGCCATCCGGATCACGGGTCAACTAGATGATTCAGTGCCGCGACCCGTTGCCGGTGGGCGGGTGATCGTGCAAACCATTCCTCCACCTCGCAGCGAGACCGCCGAGTGGGCGTTGTGGACTGACGTGAAGCCAGACGGCACGTTCGTGATTGACGGTTGGCCGGCGGGTCGACCCTTTCAAGCAATCGCTTTAACCGACCGGCACATCGGCAAGCCGGGTAGCCTACCACCGCGCTTTCGTCGAAATCTGCTCGACAATTCGTCACGCGCGGGACGTCCGCAAGTTTTCGAACCAGACGATTCGGGAGCATTTGGTGATTCGATTGTTATCGCGATGGAGCCTCTCGTCCCGGTGACGATTCGCACTCACGATCTCAATGACCAGCCCCTATCGGATGTTCGCATTTACAGTTACCCCAACGTTTTTTGGTGGAATTGGGGATCGCAAGTCTACGCACGTTGGTTACCGAAATCGATCCAGTGGCTTCGCGATAACAATGCGACGAACAAGCGAGAGTCATTGGATGAATGGCGAAAGTCATTCCCAGCGCAGTTTTTGACTCGCACCGACTCCGATGGCCATGGACAGATTTGGTTGCCACCGTCCGAAGAGGTGATTGATGTGGTCGATGACCGTTATGAGCTACCCGTGTTTCTTGGAAAACGTCACATGAAGATCGACGTGACTGATGGCGTGCCAATCGATGTCACGCTGTCACTTCAACCGGCCGGAACTGATCGTCTTGGCGAGTGGGATAAACTTGCCGGCGTTGTTTTTGGCTGCAGCACTCGTCAAGGACAACAGATATGCGCTCTGCCGGGGGTGCGTGAAAAGATGAACGAATTTGCCCGCCGATTCCGTGAAGCAGGCGGACAACGTGACCCAAAGCTGATGGCAGAAGCGTATCGAACGGTGGCAGACGCTTTTGACTCGGCAGCGGATCCAGCCGAAGCCGCCAAATGGCGAGTCAAAGCAGAAGAACAAGAAGCCTTAGCTGCATCGCAACCATAGGTGTTGTGTCTACTCGTTTGAAAATGCCCTGCGACTCACCTGATACGCAAGCTGATCACTTCTTGTATTTCAGAGCCCATCCGAGAATCCAACGACATGACTTCCTATTCTTCGGAACGCTCAAAATCCGGAAAGCTGGGAGTTTCAACTCGGCTCCAGGGTTCTTCCAATGCCCTCAAGAATGATTCCAATGCGCTGAGCTCACTGGTGGTCATCCCCAACGGACGCAAGTGAGACGACTTCTGCGGCGAGACTGATTGACCATCAATGACGACCGCCGGTGGTTGGAACATCCCGCGATTGTAGAAACGCAACGCGGTTGACAGGTCGAGCAGCCCATTGTGCATATAGGGTCCGGTACGACTGACGTCTCGAAGCGATGGCGTGCGGAACTTCCCGATATCGTCGAGATCTTCCGTAACCGCGTATCGACCGGGATCGGTCTGTCCTCGGTCAAACCTTGCTAATCCAAGATTGTGAAATTTGCCATCCGTCATGAGCGGCCCATGATGGCAATTCATACAGCGTCCGTCCTGGCGAAATAGATCAAGACCCAGCAACTCTTGATCGGTCAGTGCATCGCGACGCCCCAGCAAGAATGCATCCCAACGCGATTGTCCCCCGACGATCGTCCGCTCAAAACAAGCGATCACTTCGCTGACGCATTGCAGAATTTGTTCGTCGGATAAAGACGCGACGTCGGGTACGGCCGTTAGTTGCAGTTTCTTGCGGTAGATCGAAAAGATACCGCCGCGGTAATCGTATTGTTCTCGGATCAATTCGGCGACATGCTCAGCAGAGCTGTGCATTTCATCCGGGCTATTGACCACATCGATCACTTGTTGCTCCAGCGAATCAACCCGTCCATCCCAGAACAATTGACGGTGTAGACCCGCATTGCGTATCGTCGGTGAATGCCGGGGCAACCGAATTCGATTGTGACCGAAACCGGTTGTGCGTCCGTCTGCCCAACCCAGTTCCGGATCATGACACGACGCGCACGCGATTTGGCGACTTCCGG
>JBCCJB010000539.1:0-2101 GCA_039028015.1 Planctomycetota bacterium | reverse complement strand
CATCCGGCAAAGTTGGCGATGGCCTCTTCGAGCGCTCGTAGCGTATCGACATCGAGGTCATTGGTGGGTTCATCAAGCAACAACACGTTGCAGCCCTTGCGAAGCAAACTCGCCAAGTGGACGCGGTTGCGTTCACCGCCCGACAACACGCCCACTTTCTTTTCTTGATCGGGTCCCTTGAAATTGAATTTGGACACATAGGACCGCGCGTGCATGACGCGGCCACCCATTTCGAACGTGTCGTGACCGCCGCTGATCTCTTGAAAGATTGTCTTGTTGGGATCCAGCTTGTCACGCGATTGATCGACATAGCCCAGATCAACCGTTTCACCCACTTTGATCGCGCCACCATCGACCGGTTCGCTGCCCGTCAACATTTTGAACAAGGTCGTTTTGCCGGCGCCGTTGGGTCCGATGATTCCAACAATGCCGCCAGGAGGAAGTCGAAACGACATGTCCTTCATCAGCACCTTTTCACCGAATGCTTTGTTGACATGTTCGGCCTCGATCACCAACGATCCCAAATGTTTGCCAGAAGGAATTTGGATCTCCAGGTCGTCGGGTCGATCCTCGAAGGTTTCCGCTGACATCTGTTCATACGACTTAATGCGCGCCTTCGATTTCGCTTGCCTTGCCTTGGGGCTCATGCGAATCCATTCCAATTCGCGGGCGAGGTTCTTTTCGCGTGCTTTCTGCTGGCGTTCTTCAAGTGCCATCCGCTTGGCTCGGTTTTCCAGCCACGCGGTGTAGTTGCCCTCAAATGGGATGCCGCGTCCGCGATCGACTTCGAGGATCCACTGCGCGACGTTGTCCAGGAAATAACGATCGTGCGTGACGGCAACGACCGTGCCGGGATATTTGGCAAGGTGTTGTTCGAGCCAAGACACCGATTCGGCATCGAGGTGGTTGGTGGGCTCGTCGAGCAATAGCAAGTCGGGCTGCCGGATGAGGAGCTGGCATAGAGCGACCCGCCGTTTCTCGCCACCGGAAAGGTTCGTGATCTCAGCATCGCCGGGTGGCAAATTCATCACCGCCATTGACATTTCAACGGTGCGGTCGAGTTCCCAAAGGTTTTGGGTGTCGATGGTGTCCTGCAGCTCGGCCATCTCGTCGCAAAGACGTTGCATTTCATCGTCATCGGTCACATCACCCAGCAGCCCCGAGATCTCATTGAATCGATCCAAGATGGCTTGCCGCTCCTTAACAGCAACCTGGACGTTTTCAAACACGGTTTTGGTCGGATCCAGCGGCGGCTCTTGTTCGAGATAGCCGACCGTGAATCCTTTGCCCAATCTGGCTGTGCCCTCAAACTCGGTATCGGTACCGGCCATGATTTTGAGCAACGTCGACTTGCCGGCACCATTGGGACCCAACACCCCGATCTTCGCGCCCGGATAAAACGCCAGATTGACGTTTTCAAGGACCTTTTTTTGACCGTGCTTTTTGGTCAGGTCGATGATTTGATAAATGAATTGACCAGACATGGATCAGTTTGGAACCGTGAGATTGAAAGGTCGAGCGAACTTGATGTTCAGATTCGTTTCGATTGGTTTTGGAACGATCGATCGTTGAAGACGTCGATGCATCGCCGACACGATTTGGCTGCGAATCGCCATCGGACTATTCCCACTCGATCGTGGCGGGCGGTTTGCTGCTGATGTCATAGCAGACTCGGTTGACACCGACGACTTCGTTGATGATTCGCGTGCTGATTTGTGCCAACAAGTCATACGGCAGATGACTCCAATCCGCCGTCATGAAGTCATCGGTATTCACACAGCGAACAGCGATGGCGTTGTCATACGTTCGGGCATCGCCCATCACACCCACACTTTGGACCGGCAGAAGCACCGCGAACGCTTGGCTGGTATCGCGATAGAGCCCCGCTTTTTCGATTTCATCAACAACGATCGAATCGGCCTCACGCAGTACCGTCAACTTATCGCGTGTGACTTCACCCAAGCATCGCACTGCAAGCCCGGGACCGGGAAACGGATGTCGCCAAACAAGTTGTTCGGGCAAACCGAGTTCCAAACCCAAACGACGGACTTCGTCTTTGAAGAGATCTCGCAGCGGCTCAATCAATTCAAAACCCAGTTCT
>JBCCJB010000538.1:0-2108 GCA_039028015.1 Planctomycetota bacterium | reverse complement strand
CGACATAAAGGCTTCCCGCACCGGACTTTCGCCACCCAATCACCCACTCCGTTGTCGCGCGCGACAAGTCCTTATCCTCTGGTTTGTCACTGATCAAAGCCGGGGATGACTCGATGCGACCTCGGACGACCAAATGCACCGCTTCAGCCAGCAAATCTTCGCGGTCGTGCTCGTTTCGTGCCATTTGCGAAATGAAATCTGGTGAAACCGCATTTCGGCGGTCCGGAGCGTTTGGGTAGTCTCAGCTGCACTAGGTTTGGTTTCGACAAACCAGTTGTGCGGTGCTTTCACGTCGGTTTTGGGCAAGACGACCTTCCAAGTCCATCGACAAATCAGAATTGTGACGGATGAAGAAGTCCATCGTGCCGAACCAACACTCCCATTTTCAGCCGTGAAACCGCACTAGTTTTTCTGGAGTTTCCTGCATGCACGAACGAACGATGCGATCCATCGCTCGATGGTTGTTCGTTCTGTGCTGCGCGATGCCGACAGTTCTGACATGCCTGGCAATCATCGCAACCGCAACGCCAACGTACTCGCGGATCCAAATCAATCACATCCGCCAGGAATTATCGCTTCGCACCGGTTTGGGATTCGAAATCAAGGATCTTGATCGAATCAGCCCGAGCGAATCGATCCTTCACGGCGTGAAACTGGTGGATCCCGAAACCAACGCCACGATCGGCACCATTCGAATTGTGCAGTTCCTCCGTGATGATCATGAAACCATCATCCGCCTGAGCCAGCCCGAACTGCTGGCGAATCATCTGAATCGATTATGGATGTGCCTGCATGATCGGTTCTTGGCGGTTCCGGAACAAACCGATTCGCCATGGCGGATCACCGCGTCCGACGTCACGTTGCGGTCCGGCGGGCAATCGCTGACGCTGCGCGACGTCGCGGGATGGCTGCAACCGTCCGATGATGGCGTTGCCGCCGTGCTTCAAGGCCTACCTGCCAACGCAACGCCGGGCGGTGAAGCAATCTCGCTACAGATCGAGCGACATCGCAGTGGCGGTTTGCCCCAAACATCGTGGTCGCTGCAGACCAATGGACGAGATATTTCATTGGCACCGCTGTCAGGCTATCTCACCGAACTTCAAGCGTTGGGAGCCGATGCGACTTATCGAGGGCAAATGGTCGTTTCGGAGATGCCCGCAACGCACGGCACGCGATGGCATCGACACCGACGGTGGTCAATCGACCTCAGCGGATCGACGCTTTCGGACATCGATCTATCCAAACTGGGCGAACAGTTGCCACACCGGATCAGCGGTCTCGCCACGCTACGACTCGACGGATGCCGGTTGGAAGATGGTGCTCTGGTGGATGCCTTTGGAACGCTGCATTCCGCTAACGGGCAGTTCTCTTCATCACTGATTCGGGGACTCCAATCACACTTACAAATGCGTGCGCCCGAAAACCTAGCTTCCTCAATGCCGTACGATCAAATGGCGTTGCGATTTGAATTTTATGCGTCGCAACTTCGTGTTGATGGCATTTGCGATCGGCAGCGTGGCTATGAAACGCTACCGGCATCCACCGTGGCGACCGTCGCGGGTCGGGAATTGATCCGGTCGTCCGATGTTCTGTTACCCGCAACGTGTTTGGCCGGATTGTTCGCACCGGCCCACAGCGTGATGGTCCCCGTTTCAGAACAAACCAAAAGCTTGCTGTGGGTTTTGCGACCGCCTCGCTCAGCGATGCCTAATGACATTCATGACCCGAGGTCGGCACTCCATGACGCATCGGAGCCGCAGTCAATCCCCGACGCGATGACCATGCCTTCGGCCCGAATCAGTCTGCTGAAATCTGAGCGGCAGCGATAACGTTGGCATCGTCAACGTGACCCGACCACGTGGGCAGATTGACCTCGCCCGCGATCCAGCCTCCATGAATCAATTTGGCAGCCGTCGCCCCAGAGACTGGCTCTCCATTCCAACGATAACGCCCTGGACGCATTTGATCCTCGGGTAACGTGATCGGTTCATTCTCAGGCGCATCGACTAGTTTCTGTAATCCCAACAGTCGCTGCAACGTTTGACGACATTGCTTCAAACACGGTCGCGATGCGGCACCGATTTGAGCATCGCTGAACTGATCGAGAT
>JBCCJB010000537.1:0-2120 GCA_039028015.1 Planctomycetota bacterium | reverse complement strand
GGGTCATTAAGTTCGGTGTACGCGTTGGCGAGTTCCATCCCACGAATGAACAACTCAAAACGTTCAGCGATGTCAGGATTTTCTCGTTTGCGTTTGGTCAGCGGGCAAATGCTGGCGGGATAATCAATGACAAAAATGGGGCCTTCGAGAGAATCCTCGACCTTCTCTTCAAAGATTTCATTACGAATCACGTCAGGATGCTTGTCATCGGTGGGAATCCTTAGTTGCTGTGCCAGTGCCGCGACGGCCTCGTTATCGGCTGGGTCGACATCGGTTGCTTTCTTGAACAATTCGGCATAGGTCGCCCGAGCGAAGGGACGTGAAAAATCGAGCCGATGACCATCGTATTCGCGTTGCCGCTTGCCATCGATCGCATCAATCGCGTTGCAAATGATCGACTCCGTCAACTCCATCATGGACTCATAGTCACCGTAGGCCTGGTAGGTTTCCAGCATGGTGAATTCAGGATTGTGCCGAGGTGACAAACCTTCATTGCGATAGACGCGACCCAATTCATAGACACGCTCCATGCCGCCGACCATCAATCGCTTGAGATGCAACTCCAAAGCGATTCGCATGGTTAAGTCCATGTTCAGCGCGTTGTGATGAGTCTCAAAAGGACGTGCCGCGGCGCCGCCGGCAACCGTGTGAAGCGTGGGGCCTTCCACCTCACAGAATCCGCGTTCATCGAGAGTCTTTCGAATACTTTTGACAACCTTTGTTCGATCGAGGAACGTTTGCATGACCCCATCGTTGAACGCCAAATCCGCGTAACGCATTCGCTGGCGTAGGTCTTGGTTGGTCATGCCCGCATGCTTTTCGGGCGGCACTTCAAGCATCTTCGTCAGCAACGTCAGCTTTTCGGCAAATACCGTCAGCTCACCCGTGTTGGTTCGACCCAACCGTCCTTGCACGCCAATCAAATCACCAAGGTCAAACAGCTTGGCCAATTCAAAATCGTCGCCAACCTGTTTCTTGCCAACGAAGATTTGAATGTCACCGGTCCAGTCTCGGATGTTCAGAAAAATCAGCTTGCCGGTGGGCCGCGACAACAGGATGCGTCCTGCGACCTTCACCTGCGGACCCGTCTCTTCTCCTGGTCCATTGTCCGATTTCCACTGCCGATAATCGATCTCGTCGCTTTCGACATCCGGAAGCGCGAGCGAATTCCCGTCCGCGGTCAAAAATTGGATTTCATCGACACGTTGTCGGCATTGTTCGACCAGCAAACGATCATCAAAGCGTGAGCCCCAGGGATCAATTCCTCGCGATGTCAGCGTCTCGAGCTTGTGTCGTCTGGCCACATGGGGATCAGTGAGATCCTCGGAAGTTTCAGCAGTCAACGCGGTCTCGTTGGGTTGGGTCGCATTCGGGATTAACCAGCGTGGATGATTGTGTTTTTTCGTCTTTGCCCATGCAACCGGACTGCCTTTGAACGTGCCGCGTCGCATTGACGTCAAAGGGAAGGCTTGCCGCGGTCGCCAACATGAATCATCTTTTCATTCGCGGCTGAGTGCGTGGGGTGATCGCTGAAAACCGTTATCGGTTTTTGGAGGAAAGTCCGGGCTCCTCAGGGCAGGATGGTCGATAACGTCGACCGACCGTGAGGTTAGGGATTAGTGCCACAGAGATTAGACCGCCGAACGACATCGGTATCGTGACTGCTTCGGCGATCCGGTGCCGAGGTGCGTGGTAAGGGTGAAACGGTGCGGTAAGAGCGCACCAGCGATCGAGGTGACTCGGTCGGCTTGGTAAACCCCATCTGGAGCTAGACCAAACAGGATGCATCATCGTGGCGGCCCGCCGCGTTATCGACATCCGGGTAGGTCGCAATTGAGGCGACGAGCAATCGTCGTGCACAGATAAATGGTCACCAACGTTGCCGCCGCGATGACACTGTCATTGCTTCAGGAAACGTGACAGAACCCGGCTTACAAACGCACTCAGTCGCCTTGTTTTGAATGATCATCCGCTGAAGTCATCCAGCACGTGAACGAGAAACCCCAGCCCGATCGCCACATTCGGCAATCACAATTCACGCCCATCGGATCATCCGGCCAAGCAGCCTTGGCCGGTTCGCGTGTGGCCGTTTTGGGACTGGGCGCGCTCGGTTCGGTTGT
>JBCCJB010000536.1:0-2135 GCA_039028015.1 Planctomycetota bacterium | reverse complement strand
GAAGACTCATTTCGAGGAGAATCGTGCGGCAAGGTCGTATTCGCAGGTTGTACCTATCAATCGTCGCTGAAAAACGAAAACGCAATCGTTTGCGACAATTCAAACACTTGTTTGAAACAATCTTTTCGCTGCGGCAACCCCGATTGTTCAAATTTTTCAAATATTCATCGAAATCGATGCGATCGGCTGTCGAGTAAGCTGACGCGGGAGTTCTGATGCCGCCCTGACACCAATCAACTGCGACTCCAAATGAATTGGATTCAACACACGACCAGTCTCGCTTCCGCACTGTTCAATCTCACTTCTGCACTGTTAGGGCGACGGATTTTGGAGGTGTGGGTTTTTGCGTTGCTGGCTGGGGTCCTTAATGCAGATCGCGTTTTACTC
Source organism: Planctomycetota bacterium (assembly GCA_039028015.1). Taxonomy (GTDB): domain Bacteria; phylum Planctomycetota; class Planctomycetia; order Pirellulales; family Pirellulaceae; genus Rhodopirellula. The sequence goes on along the minus strand of JBCCJB010000536.1, from coordinate 1,748 downwards.
GCGGAGCCGCCCTCGAAAACGGAGCCACCCTCAAAAAAACTGTTGACGGTGGCTTCGATTTTTGACTCGGACGTCTATTCGGAGGATTCACGCAGTTGGACTTGGGATCGCCATCGGCCCATTTTGTGGCACCTACGTGAACAGGATGGTGATCCGCAACCGACGCTCGTGAAGATCGAACCGGAACCATGGCAAGAGCAACTGGTGCTGACGCCAGAACAAATGACGCCTCAAGGCCGCACCGAGCCCCTGAAAATCGACTCGTTTGAATGGTCAGCTGACGAGCGATATTTGCTGGTGTTCACGAACTCGGTTCGCGTTTGGCGTGCCAAGACACGAGGCGACTATTGGCTCTGGGACCGGCACAAGAATGTCTGGCGACAGCTTGGCGGTTCCGCTGATGCTCAGTCATTGATGTTTGCCACGTTGTCACCGGATGGAAAACGCGTCGGATATGTCGCGACCATCGACGGTGAGAGGGGCTTGTACACCGAAGATGCTGATTCGGCTGAGGTCAATGCAATCGCCACATCGCGCGATCGCAATCAGATTTACGGCACGTTTGATTGGGTTTATGAAGAGGAGCTCGGTTTGCGACGGGGCTTTGAATTCAGTCCCGATAGCCGTCGTCTCGCGTTTTGGCATTTGGACACGACCGGCGTTCCTCAACAAACACTCATCGATAACACCTCCAATCGATATGCGGCGATCAAGTCGTTTGCGTATCCCAAAGTCGGTGAAACCAATGCAGCCGCTCGCATTGGCATTTGCGATCTGGCCAACAATCGACTGACTTGGGCGAAAATCGGCGGGGATCCGCGCGAGCATTACTTGGCGACACTTCATTGGCCGCCAGGCCATGACAAATGGCTTGCACACGGAACGAGCGACACGCAGTCGGCCCTGTCTTCACACCCCGCAAGCAACGTATGCTTGGTTCAGCAACTCAATCGAAATCAAACGATCAATCGGTTGTTGGCAATCGATGCTGTGACCGGTGCGACGAGCGAAGTATTACGCGAAACATCACGCGGTTGGGTCTCGCCGCAGACCCGACTCCACTGGATGCCGATCTCGTCGGGAGACATACCCGATCTTTTTTGGCTTACCGAGCGAAATGGCTTCCGGCAGCTCGAGCGCATCGCTTTGTCATCAAATTGGAACGTGCACGCACGTCAATTGTTGACTCCCGAATCCTTTGACGTGATCGCAATCGAAGCGGTCAATCAAGATGCCAAGAGGATTGTCTTTGTTGCCTCGCCCAACGATCCGACGCGTCGCTCACTCTATCAAGTGCAAAGCGATGGCAGCGATCTGAGGTGCCTAACTCCGAAACGCGATGGAACCTATCAGTTCGATTTTGACTCTTCCGGAACGCTAGCGATTGAAACATGGTCAAGTCGCTCGGCGGTGCCCACAAAGCGATGCGTTTCAGTAAATCCCTATCAGGTGGTTCGAGAACTGGTCGATAATGTTGAGCTCCAGCGTTCGCTTGCCGCATTGCCACCGATTCATCGCGAGTTCATTCATCTGCCGATTCCCGTCGATTCCAGAGACCAAACGTCAGGCGAACAAATTGAACTTGATGGCTGGATCATGATGCCCGAATCGGCTCGTGATGCAGCAGCCGGCAGCTTGCCGTTGATCGTGTACACGTATGGCGAGCCGTTCGGACAGACGGTGGTGGATCGATATGGCGGCAAAAAAGATTTGTGGCACCGGATGATGGTGCAGCATGGTTTCGTCGT
>JBCCJB010000535.1:0-2136 GCA_039028015.1 Planctomycetota bacterium | reverse complement strand
CGATCAACGCGGACATAAACGAATCGCCACAACGACGGCGTGAAGCACTGATGCAGGTACTTCGCCGCATCCGCGTCATGCCGTTTGAGGCCCTCGATGAGTTCCGCGTTATTCAAATGATTTCCGCATCCCAGGGACCAGCTTAAAACCACGCATGCCGAACCCAGCTGGATTGATTGAGGCCGTTGCCCATGGAGTCGCTGCCAGCGGGAAATTCACGCGAGGTTTCGGGGTTTTAATTCGATTCCATGATACGCGAACGCGACCTGCCGGCCGCATTTGGCTGCGTCACCGCAAAAAGCAAGTTTTTCACGTTTAAACTGACGTGTTTCCGCGTGATGAGGGCGTGCAATGCGACCTCGATTTGGGTGATTGGGTCGACTGCTCATTACCCCGGCTGTTCTGAAATCGACAAACCTCATGAGGTTCCCTGCCTTGGACCGTTCCGCAACCTTCACGTTGGACCCGAATCAGACATCACCGATGAATGCGACTCAAAGGTTGCGACAGTTGGTCAACGCGATGGCCTGTGGGATCGTGATCACCATGATGGCCAGCGCTGACAACACCCACGCCGATGATGTCGGTAAGCGGTGCACCCAGGTGGTCCGACTCTGTTTGGACGATGACTTGGATGCGGCGGAATCGCTGCTGGGTGACTTGGTCGATGACGAGTTCAAACCAGTCGGCCCATCGAACGAAGCGTGCTGCATCGCTGCGGCCGCCTGGCATCGACGGTTGATCCATCTAAGCGATGACGAACGCTATGAACGCTTGCTGAAGTGGACGCTGCCATCGTCAGATCAAGACAAAATTCGTTTGTTGTCCTGTTCCGTTCCCACGCTGGCACCGCCCAAAGCATTTGCACGGGCGATTGGCGAGCGACCGCGTGACGAGTCGTTTGCCATCGCGAAAACGGGTGATCTTGCCGGATGGTTTTGCTCGGGCGGTCTCCTGGTCGAGGCCGCCGATGAGGTCGGGCGACTCGGACGTTTGATCAGCGAGTTGGAGCCGTACGCTGAACGAAGTGTTCCCGGCGCGGACATCCTTTTGGCAATCGCTGAGATCTTGCAAGACCGGACGGACCTACCACGTGCTGCCAAATTGCTCGAAACATCTGCGACAAAGTCGGTTGATCCTCACCAGATCAGTCTCGCTCTAATTGCGTCGCGAACCGAGTCACTCGCTGGCATCGCAATCGATCGGCTTGCGTCTCTGAAATCAGAGCAATCCGTTTGGAAATCGTCACTGCAAGTGTTCCACGCGATGGCGTTGCAACGAGCCTACGGCGAATCGCCGGCGGAACAACTTCAGCAACAACATCTCAAGTATTGGTCGGCGACCGGTTGTCAGCCAAGCGATCAATCACCGGATCCAATTTGGCTTAGCTTCGAGAACCATGTGCTGCACACATCCGGCGCGGGCGACGATGCGTTGTACTGCCAATTCCCACTGACGGGCGAATTTGAGCTGCTCTGCGAAGTGCAAACCGGTGGACCGGAGAATCTGATCGGTGGCTTGATCTACGGCGGCTCGCAATTTGATCTCAATGCGTCCGAAGATCAACTAAGCATTGCCTCGCTCTTCGGAGATGAAAGCAAGACTCGTTACTGTCCCTTTGCACACGTGGAAAAGAAGGCGGTCTTCAATCGAATGAGTGTTCGCAGCATCGATGTCGCGACCAAAGTGGAAATTAATCTTCATTCCATGTGGACGGTAACGCAGGCGAACGTCGATGCGAGTCCGTGGTTCGCACTACGCAGTCGCGGCGGAACCCATCAGATATTTCGAAACGTCCAGATCAGCGGCAATCCGAAGATTCCTCGCCAAGTCACGTTGTCCGATGGCGAACGCTGGCCCGGTTGGCGTCGCACCCCGACTCAAATGATTTGGGATCGTCCGCTGTTCGATCGTGAAACCATTGAATACGAGTTCTTTAGCGGCGTAGATGCGACGGGCGTGCAACCCGCACACCACTGGCATCAATCAAGAACACCATTGGTCCGAGTGCGGGGTGCACGCCCGTCGCTTCCTCACCGCTAAAGAACTCGTATTCAATGGTTTCACGATCGAACAGCGGACGATCCCAAATCATTTGAGTCGGGGTGCGACGCCAACCGGGCCAGCGTTCGCCAT
>JBCCJB010000534.1:0-2141 GCA_039028015.1 Planctomycetota bacterium | reverse complement strand
CGATCAAGGACATATACCATCCGTCACAATCGGATCGTGCTTGGACGCAGATGCCTGATTTGGTTGCGGTCAATGACTCGGATATCCAGCGACTTGAACCGCATGGTGCTGATGATTATCGCGGCGATGCAACACCTTGGTCGCGTCGTGCTTTGAAACTGGATGGTGAACGTGGCGTGACCACGCACGGCATTGAGCCGTTTGATCGTTGGTTGCCAATGACGGTTGTCGTGACCTTTCGTGAAACCATTCGATCGTCATCTCGGAGTTTGATCGCGCATCACACGCGGGGAACGGACTGCGGTTACAATGGCTGGGACTTGACGATCGAAGAGGGCTTTTTGGAATCTCGCATGGCTAGGGTCTGGCCCGGCAATGCGATCAGCGTTCGGACGACCGACCGCATTCCGCTTGACCAGTGGCATCAAGTGGCGGCGACTTATGATGGTTCCTCACGGGCGGCGGGACTTAAGCTTTTCCTGAACGGCGAGGAACTTGAGACTGAGATTCTGCGAGACGAGCTTAAGAAAAGCTGCAATGTAGTTGTTGACCACGGTGGTGAGTTTGTCGTTGGTCAACGATTCCGCGCACGCGGTTTGGCTGGTGGTTTGATCGACGATGTGCGGATCTACACGCGAGATTTGACTCCCGAGGACTTGCAACGTCTCGCATTTGGTGATGCGAAGGGGCGGACAGATGCACCCAGTTTTGATTATTACGTTTCCGCAATCGACGAAGCGGCTCGAACCGCTCGGGCAGAACTGACCCATGCTCGTCATCGTTTTGTGATGGCGGAGGAGGTGATGAACGAAGTCCCGATCATGAAAGAGATGAGGACGCCGCGACTCGCACACGTGCTCGCACGCGGTGCCTATGATGCGCCCAAGGATGATTCGACGCGGGTCGAGCGAGCGACGTTGTCGAGTGTGCCGATCGGGCTGCCAGCTGATGCTCCGAACAATCGGCTTGGATTAGCAAAATGGGTCACGGATCCCGAGCATCCGTTAACGGCCCGTGTTGCTGTGAATCGATTCTGGGCAAATTTCTTCACCTCGCCGTTGGTGCGTACGCCAGAGAATTTTGGTTCGCAGGGCGATTTGCCGACACATCCACAATTGCTCGATTGGTTGTCACGCGATTTCATCAACAGCGGATGGGACGTCAAGCGACTGTGCAAATCGATTGTGCTCTCGGCCACCTACCGGCAGGATTCGACATCAACACCCGAAAAACGCGAGGTGGATCCGACCAATCGGTGGCTGGCTCGCGGACCAGCACACCGATTGGCGGCGGAGCAGATTCGTGATCTCGCCTTGGCCGCATCCGGATTGCTTAACCGAAACGTCGGTGGTCCCCCAGTCTCGCCGTATCAACCCGGTGAAGACTTATGGAAAGAGTCCAATGGCATGTCGCCGCCCTACCAGCAATCAGTTGGAAAATCGCTCTACCGACGTTCGCTGTATTCGGTGTGGAAACGCACGGCACCGCTTCCCAACATGATGGCGTTTGACAGCACCACGCGGGAAGTTTGCACCGTCAAACGATCGCGGACGAACACGCCGATGCAAGCACTCGTGCTGCTCAATGATGTTCAGTTCATTGAGGCGGCGCGAGTGATGGCGGCGTCCATTCTTTCCAATGAAACCGCCGAACCGATTCAGGCCGGATTCATGCGATTGACTGGTCGCATGCCCGATCGCATTGAACAGCAAACTCTGAATCGTTTATGGCAAGTCGAGCGTCAGTTTTATGCTCAGTATCCCGATGCCGCTGAGGAATTGTTGTCCTATGGCGATGCCGAAACGGGATCGCTGCTGGATCGAGCTGAACTCGCGGCGATGACAAATGTCTGCCAAGCCATTTTGAATCTTGACGCCACGATCTGGAAACGCTGAGTCGAATTCCGACGCCTTCACTGCCAAAGACAGCGATAAACCTCACTGACTATCTCTAACTATGAAAAACGCAAGTTTGTTCGTCGATCGTCGACACTTCTTCAAAGCGAGCTCGACATGCATCGGTTGTGCCGCATTCGCAAGTCTGATTAACCAGGCGCCGGCCGCTGCCAATTCGATCACCACCGAAGGTCTTCCGCATGGTCGACATTTCGCTCCGAAGGCGAAACGGATCATCTATCTGTT
>JBCCJB010000533.1:0-2168 GCA_039028015.1 Planctomycetota bacterium | reverse complement strand
GCCTGGACTGCCGCCAGTGTGGAGGCAAGTCCGGCGGCGCCAGAAATCGCCGCCAGCAGCTTGTCGCAGATCAATTCGGCGAGCTGATCCAAAGCCGTCAGCTCCGGCACACGGAGACCTGTGTAGAGATTTGTCAGCATGGGAACACGATACAATGCTGACGCGCCGCAAAATGATTCGTTGTCATCCAAGCGGTAACGATGATCAATCCGATTTCGCTGTCCCAGGCAGTATCCCGATGTGCCTGCCAGCACAATGGGAAGCGTTGGATCTATTGTCTGAAGAATGACCTCGAGCATCGTGTCGATCAGTTGGATTTGACACCCGTAGGTCCGCATCCAGGCAGCTAACAGGTCCGGATGTTCTGAACCATCAAGCGTGATCTTGGGCGGTATGACATCGTTGAATCGCGCCGGTAACGCATCATCGTCATCCTCATCGACGTCATGAAAATGCGTGTCTTTGAATAGATCGCGTGGAGCGTCCCACGCCGTGATCAAAAACCGGCTGTGCACCCATACTACGCGTTTGCGTTCCAGGGCTGTCATCGCGACCGCCATCAATGCGGCCCAACGTGTTTCTTCGATGCTCGCCGCTGTGATCGCCACAGGTTCTTCAATCAGCGTGATTTCATCAAAATGATCGCTGATGGGACTTGATGCTAAGTCGGCATCATCGGTGACCAGCGATGTGTCTTTGCCTGCGAGTGGATCGCTCGATAACCACTGCTCAAATTGCTCGATTGAATTGGGACGTGTGGTCACGACCTGATCCCAGACACATCCCCCGACGGCGATGCCATCGATCGCGGTCGTTCGATTCCACGACGATCCGTAACACGACAAGGCAAAAGGGGTCATCCCCGCAAGCGTCATAATCAACATGACCGAATCGTACCACGGTCAGGTCTCTCATTCAGGATGTTGCGGTGGAGCTTCGGCAACGCGCGACCGGCAGAACCAATCTACGGTTCGACAGTAGGTCGTTTTGTTTTGCTCACGAGTTCCTCAGCCCCGTCGACCCTTATGACACCGACGTCCTCTTCATCCGCCAATGTTTGGTCGCCCGCGGTCACACCTGTCGTGGCACCGGTAGTTGTCGAAACGCCACCGCGACCAGAAAAACCAAAGCCCCCCGCGCGTCCCGCTCTACCACCGCTCCGTCCATTACCGAAGGTGGATGGTTGGGGGATTCCGTTTGACCGTGTCGATATGAATCAAACGCTTGACCGGATCGAGGCGCTCGTTGAGCGACGCACGCCTAGTACGGTGCTGACGGCCAATTTGAACTTTTGCATGTTGCACGAAGACCAACCGGCTTTGCAGCAAATCACCAGGACGGCCGACCTTGTGATTGCTGATGGTCAACCGATTGTTTGGCGCAGTCGATTGTCAGAGACTCCGTTGCCTGAACGCGTCGCTGGCAGTGAGCTAGTTGTTCACTTAGCAAGATTGGCCGCTTTTCGTCGGTGGCGGATCTATTTGCTCGGTGGACAAGCTGGTGTGCCCGAGCAAGCTGCAAAAGCACTACTTCAAGACAATCCAAGCTTGGAAATTGTTGGCACCGAATCGCCTCCGTTTCGTGATTTGACCGATCAAGAGCAGGCCGAACAAATCGCTCGTATTCGAGCCGCAAAACCCGATCTATTGCTCGTGGCGTTCGGGCAACCCAAAGGTGATTACTGGATCGATCGCAACCGCCAAGCGTTGGGCGTGCCGGTGTGCATTCAAGTCGGTGCCAGTCTTGATTTTTTAGCCGGAACGTCGCAACGAGCACCGCTTTGGGTTCAAGTGATCGGAATGGAATGGGCGCACCGGATGATGGGAGATCCACGGCGTTTGGTGCCGCGATACGCTGCCAATGCTCTGTTTGCTGCAAAGAAGCTGACGCAAGATTGGCGTGAGCAGGTCACGCGCTGGGGCCTGGGCAACTGGACGCAACAGCCAAGCGGCTAGCGTCGTGTCGTTATTCGCTTCAACCGCCGATCACGCATTGACGTCGTTTTATCGAATGACGCCTCGTGGGATGTGCTCAACGGCGTGCGACGCGGTTTCCCTGTAAACCAATGGGACTGATGCCCAGGCAACCGTGGCTCAATTAAGGCTGCTGGTTGGCTAGCCGATGGCTCTGGTACAACCTGACGCGGTGCGTTGCACGGCACGCGTTTG
>JBCCJB010000532.1:0-2187 GCA_039028015.1 Planctomycetota bacterium | reverse complement strand
GTTGGACTTGCATGATCAGTCGATTGCCCAGACTGGCTCTCGAACGCGTTTCGCCAAACAGTAGGTGCGGTACGTTCTTAAACTGAATCACGATCTGCGTGGTTCGGCATGACATGCCCTTGCCGCTACGCAGAAAAAACGGCACGCCACGCCACCGCCAATTATCGCAGTACAGCTTGAGCGCCGCAAACGTTTCCGTTTGGCTGTTGGCGGGTACGTCGTCTTCCTTGAGATAGCCATCGTATTGGCCGCGGACCGTTTGCGCCGCAAAGTCACCACCGGTCATGCGGCGAACGCTATGCAGCACTTTGACTTTTTCATCACGAACCATGGTGCCGTCGTATCGCGCCGGAGGCTCCATCGCGGTGATCATCATCAGCTGCAACAAGTGATTCTGAAACATATCACGTAAGATTCCGCTTTGGTCGTAGTAGCCGGCACGGCTGCCGATGACGACCTCTTCGGCCACGGTGATTTGGACATGGTCGACGTAATTGCGATTCCAAAGCGGTTCAAAAATGCTGTTGGCAAATCGCAACGCAAAAATGTTCTGGACCGTTTCCTTGCCCAAGTAATGATCGATGCGGTAAATCTGATCTTCGCGAAAGACCGTGTGGATGGACTCGTTGAGCTTCTGGGCCGTTGCCAAATCCGTTCCGAAGGGTTTTTCAATGATGACACGACGCGGCGCTTCGTGATCGTCCGCCAATCCCGCGCGGCCCAACTGCATGATCGCTTGCTCATACAGCTGCGGCATTGTGGAAAGGTAGTAAACCCGGCCGGCGGGTTGACCGGCTTCGATTTCAGTCAGGAACGCCGCCAACGACCGAAACGAGTCGTCATCCTTGATGTCGCCCGGCGTGTAATAGACATCTTGCGAGAAACGATCCCATGTTTCTTGATCGAATGCGCCTTTGGCGAACTCCGCTGTTGTCTTGCTAAGGCGGTCCCGCCATGCCTGATGCTCAAATGAACTTCGGGAGACGCCAACGATTCGTGTGTGTTCGGGCAGGCGACCCTTGGCGAACAATTGATACAACGCCGGAATCAACTTGCGACTGGTTAGATCGCCGCTTGCACCAAAGATGACAATCGTGTGAGGCATGGACCTGAGCAACATCGGTGAGTGAAATCTGATTGTGAATCCGCCGCAGGCCAACGTAAGCTCAAACCAACAAACCGGCCAGCGGCATGCTGGTGGTGGATCTGTTAAAATCCCGGCGAGTCGTGGATTCTTCCCCAATCAACTTCGCCTGATCGGATTGCCCAACCTTGTTGCTACAGAAGCTCATCCATCCCGAAATCAATGCGATTCTCGCCGCGGCGGGTCACCATAGCACGGTCTTAATTGCCGATGGGAATTACCCGGCTGCCAATAAGAGAGGCCCGAATGCTCAACTGATTAGTTTGAATTTGATGCCCGGTTTGGTCACGGTTGACCAGGTGCTTCAGGCATTGCTGTCGGCGGTCGCCATCGAATCGGCCGTCACCATGCAAACCGAAACCGAGGGGCCTTACGCTTTGTCGGGAGACCCACCGGTTTGGAACGCATTTCGAGAGTCAATCACGTCGGCCGGTTTGGATTTGCCTTTAACGCCGGTGGAAAAGTGGGCCTTTTACGATCGTGTGATCACGGACGATCATGTGCTCACCATTCAGACGGGGGATCAACAACGATACGCGAATTTGTTGTTGACCATTGGCGTTCGGATGGACCAGGGTGAATGAGCGAAAACGCGGCTGCTGACGACTCAACAACGCAGGCGGATGGATTGGTTGGGTCCCGCATCCTGATTGTTGAAAGCGATCCGGTGCTTCGATCGGAGATGCGATCTCTTTTAGTTGCCGCAGGCGTCGACGCGTTTGATGTTGCAACGCACGATGATGGCATCGATCGCTTGAATCAGGGTGACATCGACCTGTTGGTGACCGAATTGCCGTCGGCTGGTCGCTCGGGATTGGTCGACGATCAAACCAACGATTTACAAAATGCCGAATGCACGGCGGACGCGTTGCGATGGGTTTGTCGGATTCGAAAGGTTTCGCCACGGGTTCCAATCGTCTTGATGACGCAATCCGAAACGGAACCCGCCGCATGCGAAGCATTGATGCAAGGCGCCGCCAGCTATGTGCCAAAACGATTGGCAGCCAACACACTGGTCGAAACCATTCGACAAGTGTTCAAAG
>JBCCJB010000531.1:0-2201 GCA_039028015.1 Planctomycetota bacterium | reverse complement strand
GGTACGCAGACCGGGCAACCGTTACACGCTGAGTTGCTGGATTGGTTGGCGACCGAGTATGTACGCTTGGGATGGGACACCAAAGCACTCATCAAATTGATCGTAACCAGTCGTGCCTATCGACAATGTTCGGATGCATCCGAAGCGATGTGGATCGATGATCCGACCAACCGGCACCTCGCTCGCGGGCCTCGCTACCGACTGCCCGTTCACACCGTTCGCGATCAAGCATTGTTTTTAAGTGGTCGGCTGGATCGAACCGTCGGAGGTCCCCCGGTCATCATTGATCCGGTCACGGGCCAAAACGGCAAGCTACTACGTCTCCCTTATGAAACTTCCGATCGCAGACGCACTCTCTACACGTTCTGGAAACGCAACTCACCGCATCCGATGCTTGCCGTGTTTGATGTGGCCGATCGCAACCAATGCGAAGTCCGCACGATGAGAACGAATACACCGCTGCAAGCCTTAGTCACTTTGAATGAACCGGGATTCGCCTCCGCAGCAAAGGACTTAGGGCAGCGAGCCATTAATGAGTCCGATAACCTCGATGGCCAGATCGCATGGGCATGGCAAGCATGCACAGGCCTGGAACCAAGTGCCGCCGAATTGGTGACACTGCGAGGTATTCACGGCGATTATCTTAGGCTCGCTGACGAAGACGACACGCAAGCTTGGACGGCGTTTTGCAATGTGCTATTAAACCTCGATCAAACGCTCACGCTGGAGTAGCCATGCATCTAGTTGTTCTGCTTCGGGGCACGTTTTTGTTTTGTGATTCGCGGTACGGTTCGGGAAGCTGTACGAAAACGGATTCGACAATACGACAAAGATCAAACCGCTTTTTCAGCGTTTCAAGTCGATGGACGTGGTGGACGGAACCCTGCGTGTCTTTCACGATCGAGTGCACGCCGCATCGCCCACGTTGCCGGTGCCATTTGTCGACGCCCGACTCCAATTCCGCTTCAAGCTGGAAGTGGCCGACCGACCGGTTTGTCGCTTTGAAGACGCGAGTCGTGTCAAAAACATTCGCACACATCTGTGCCGACTCGAAATCAAGCCAGTGTTCCGGCAGTAGTGCTACGAGCGTCATCGTTACGAATTCGATGAATAATCCAGTCCCCATCAATCACGATTTTCCCTGCGGCGACGTTGTCGAGGAGATTTTGTCATGACCCAGACGCACGGGCGAAAATCGCGAACCCTCGAAGATCAGTGCATGCGTTTGAATCGTCGTGGCGTGCTGAAAGGATTCGGCGGTGCGATGGGTGCTGCGGCGTTCTCACAATTGTGCGGGCCAAACGACGCGGAGGCTGCGGTAATGAGCGCAAACCCGCCGGGCACGCATGGTTTCCCAGAATTCCCCGCGAAAGCCACGCGAGTCATTTACCTTTTTCAAGCCGGTGGACCATCGCAAATCGATTTGTTTGACCACAAACCACTGCTGAAGGACTGGGACGGCAAGGATTTGCCCAAGTCGGTCATGAGCGGTGTGAAGTTCACCGGGATGGTCAACGGACAATCGCGATTTCCGGTCGTCGCCTCCCGTTGGAAGTTTGCTCGTCATGGTCGGTGTGGTGCATGGGTCAGCGAACTAATGCCCGAATTTGCAAAAGTCGTTGATGACGTTTGCTTTATCAAGTCGATGACGACAACACAGGTCGATCATGATGCGGCCATCACCTACACCCAAACGGGACATCAGATCGCGGGTCGCCCCACAATTGGAGCTTGGGCAGCATATGGGCTGGGTAGCGAGTGCGACGACCTTCCAGCTTTTGTTGTCCTGCGAACTAAAGAAGGTGGGTCGTTCTTGATTGATCGCCACTGGGGCAGCGGATTTCTTCCCTCACGTTATCAAGGGATACGCATTGGTGGATCCGAAAAAGAACCGGTTCAGTACTTGAGCAATCCACAAGGCATCACACGCAAGATCCGTCGCCAAACGATCGCCGACATTGCCAGACTGAATCAAAAGCATCGCAAACGCGTTGGTGATCCTGAAATCGACACTCGAATCGCTCAGTTTGAGATGGCCGCCAGGATGCAAATGAGCGCTCCTGATCTGGCCGATTTCAGTGACGAACCGCAGCATGTGCTTGACCTGTATGGGCCGGATGTGACCGAACCGGGCACTTACGGATACAACGCGCTGATGGTACGCCGACTCGTTCAGCGTGGCGTTCGATTTGTGCAATTAT
>JBCCJB010000530.1:0-2206 GCA_039028015.1 Planctomycetota bacterium | reverse complement strand
TTGCGTTGGGCGTCCTGCGCGGCGGAATCGATTGGGACGACTCGCGAGCGATCATCCAGTACACGCAGAGTGCCGATCTGGAATGGGATGATCAAAGGATTTACTTGGACGGCCAGGACGTGTCCGACCAAATAAGATCGCAGGAAGTCACCGACAAAATCCGTTACGTGGCAGACCTTCCGGAAATCCGAGAGCTGTTAACGCTGCAACAACGTCGCATCGCCCATGGTCGCCGAATCGTGACGGAAGGTCGCGATCAAGGCAGCGAGGTGTTCCCCGATGCCCAGTGCAAAATCTTCTTGACCGCGTCACCCGAAGAGCGAGCCAAGCGACGGCTCGCTCAGCTAGCCACCAGCGGTCAAACCGTGCGTCTCGAAGATGTTTTGGCGGCCCAAAATCAACGTGATTTGGAAGATCGCATGCGCCCGGTCGGTCGCCTACGTGCCGCCAAAGATGCCATCGTGATTCAATCCGATGGTTTGACCTCCGCGGAGGTCATTGAGCGCATCTTGGATGTGGTCCGATCGAAAACTCTCGCCATTGATACCGGTGTGCGATAAACCCAACGCCGTTGCAGTAGCGATTGTTGATCAGCTGCAAACAGTCAACCATCGCCTAGTGCTGGCTGAATCCTGCACGTGTGGCGCCGCGGCTGCCATGCTCGGTGGCGTTGCCGGAGCGTCCAATGTGTTGTGTGGATCGCTGGTCACGTACCGGCAAGCCTGCAAACAAGACTGGCTTGATGTGCCCAAGTGGTTGCTGGATCAGTATACCGCCGAAAGCCTGGAAACAACCGAAGCAATGGCACAAGGCGCGCTGGCGGAAACACCCGATGCGACACTGGCAGCTGCCATCACCGGTCACCTTGGCCCGAACTGTCCAGCAACTAAAGATGGCCGGATCTTTATCGCAATGCAGCAACGAGGTCAGAACGTTCGTTGCACGTCGCAACGCTTAAGCACCATCGATCGAATGGATCGGCAACGCGAAGCAGCTATCGCCTTGCTGCAAAACATCTTGGATCACTGCACCGCGTCGAAATAGATCGGCGCTATTATCGAAAGATGTACGCGGGCACAAGAAACGTATGGTGATTGGGGAACCGACTGGCCGAGAATGGGTCTGGATTCCATGACGGTCGCAACGTGGGACTGCCAGACCATCGAGCCGCTTCCAATCGAGCCTCGCGTTCGGCTGCGGCACGAAGTGCTCGAGCCTGACGCAGTTCCATGGCCATCGCCCATCGACGTGCTTCCGCCGAGCCGGGGTCGTCTTGCAATCGCCGATCCGAAGGGCTGGAAATCTTGTTGGTGGCCGTATCAGCTTGTGCAATCCGCTGGCCTAGCGTGTCAAGAATCGCCAACCGTTGCGGCCGTGTATCGGTCTCAGTCAGGTGACGCGTTGATTGTTCGTGAGGCCGGTAATCGGAGATCGACGACTCCGGTCTCGCGAATAAATCTTGAATCCCCTGTGCTTCAACGGTTTCATTGCTCAAACAGATTGAGAGGATCATGGGCGTGATGGTCAGCGTCATCAATCGAACGGAGCGAATCGTCATCGTGGTTCCCTGATCCAATGGGTCGAGCAAAAATATTTTGCGCGTTCGAAACAAACGTCGGTCAATCGCGCGGTATCTCAGCAGCAATCACGTTGAGCTGCCGAATAGCTCGGCTGTTTGTGATGTGACGAATGGCTCGGATTTGCCGCTTACGTCGATCCGAGGGCAAGATCGCCGTGGGTCGCAATTCGACCCCGTGCACCGGTCCTGACGCCCCGTGCAAATTAATGACAAGCTGTTACCCTAGAGGCGATCCCGTCAACCTTTCCCTCGATGCAATGGTTTTAGTGCCATGAATTTCAAAACACTTCGATTGATCTTTGCCGCTTCTTTGCTGGCGACCACGCTGGGGTGCCCGCCGCCCGCTTCTGAAGAACCGGTCGACGTGGGTGTTGAGGTTGTCACGCCCGATGACAACATGACCGCAACAACCGAGATGCCGTCGGACAACATGACAGGCACCACCGAGACGCCGTGATCCAACTGGAACGGATCGACCTTTTGTCTCTGCAGCGGTTCGCGTGCCTTCTGGTGCGGGAACCGCTTTTTCGTTTGTCACCGGACTCCGCGACTGGGGAAATCGTTGACGGTGATCAATTGCAATCCACCGTACAGGCACAAGCAACCGTAAAATCACAAGCAACCGTA
>JBCCJB010000529.1:0-2209 GCA_039028015.1 Planctomycetota bacterium | reverse complement strand
GCCGGGGTCAGCAACGAGAGCGGCGAAATCGTGATCGAAGGCCTGCCAGCTGGGGATGAGTTGACCTTTCGCGTCTGGCATGAGAAAGGAAAGATCGATGAGGTCTCTATCGATGGAAAGGATGAGAAATGGCGACGAAGTCGTTTTGAAGTCGACATCGAACCCGGTATGAACGACCTGGGCGTGATCACCGTGCCCGCCGAAGCGTTTGAGTAGTGTTTTCCTCCATTCGACCAGTGTCGATCGCCGAGTTTGATACGTACAGATAGTAGTTAGAGTGTGCTGGGGAAACTCAGCACCATTAGTGGGATGACTCACCACGTTGTCCCGGATCAATTCTATTGATCGCCCCGCCGAGCCGTCCGGGCTCTCACCTCCCTCCCTCCAATCATCGTTGATATGCGTTTGACGGTTGTCCGTTATCGGCCGGCGAATTGTTATTGGCGTTCGGTATGTCGCGAACGTGCGGGCATGATCGCACGACCGATGGTTGCAATCCTCACGATCGCTCTGATGGTTGCGACGCAAGGGGCATCATGGGCAAGTTCCGATTCGCGTGCGGACGTTTGGGCATCGCAAGGATGGCCGCTGTTGGAAAACTTTTGCGTTGATTGCCACAGTGCCGAATTTCAAGAAGCCGAAGTGGATCTGTCCTTGCTCCAGGACATGGCCGGGATCGTCAAGCATCCCGAATTGGCCACGCACGCGATCAACCTGATTCGTTTTGGAGCGATGCCGCCCGAAGACGCATTGCTGCCGAACGATGACGAGCGACGGAAACTGGCTGACTTGCTCGATGAAATCGTCTTTTCTGCCACGTGCGACTTGAGGCCCAAACCCGGACGTATCACAGCTCGGCGGCTAAATCGAGTGGAATACAACCACGCGATTCGTGATATTTTCGGCGTCGACTTGCGACCCGCAGACATCTTTCCTTCCGATGAGGTCGGCGGCGGCTTCGATAACAACGCCGACGTGTTGTCCGTTTCACCGATGTTGATGGACAAGTACCTCGACGCTGCTGAACAGGTTGCCCAGGATTTGTTGCTTGACCCGGACACCCTTCCTGTGATCGAGCGGACCTTTGCGGGCACGCATCTCAACATCTTAGGTGACTTCAAGATTGGGCGGTTTGGCGAGCAATATTTCGCGTCGGATTCGCTGGCTTGGATTGAATTCGAGACGCCCGCTGACGGCCATTATCAGCTGACGATTCGTGGTTCGTCGTCGACGCCAATCGATCCCGACAATGACAACCGATCTTCGGGGGTCGACCGCAAAGACTTTGAGACCCGGACAGCGATCACCGACCAAGATGGACGCTTGCTTGGGATCGCCGATTTTCGGTACCGCGGTCGCAGCGGCCGATCGAGTACCGACCAAATGTGGATCAAGCTTTCCGCGGGCAAGCATCGTTTGTTTGTGATTCCGACGACGGAGTTGCGATCTGACACTGATGGCGACTCAAAGGAAGCTGCCAAGTGGCAAGTTGGCGACTCGATTTGGCCACAGGTCGCTGAGTGGTCGGAAGATGACATTCTAAGCAGTGTTCGACCCGATAACGTCTCACTCGAGCCTGATGACGAACTCGAGTTAGAGAAACATCCGACCAAAATCTCACAAGTGATCATCAAGGGGCCGCGAGTCGACGATCGTGGCGATTTGCCGGAGTCGCACCAACGACTGGTTCGTCGTCGACCCAGCTCACGCGGCGACGGATTCGCACGTCAATATTCGAACTTGGCCAATGCGGCACGCGACACTCTTGAACCCTTGATGCGTCGGGCGTTTCGACGATCAATCACCAAGGATGAGATGGAGCCGTACGTGGGTCTCGTTGCCGAGGCAACTGAGCGTGGCGGGTCATTTACGGTCGGTCTGCAAAATGCAATCACCGCGATGCTGGTGTCGCCGCAGTTCTTGTTTCGCGTTGAGCAACCTTCCGAGCGTGATATTAAGGCTGCGTTCAAGGAAGCCGCACCCGGGTCGGATGTCGCTGTGAAATTGACGCCGTCGCAGCTGGTCAGTCGGTGGTCGTTTTTTCTTTGGAGCAGTGTGCCAGATGAAGAGCTATTGCGGCTGGCTGATCGAGATGAGCTGCGAAAACGGGATCAACGTCAGTGGCAGATCAAACGCATGCTGGCCGATCCCAAGTCGCAGTCGCTTGCCGACCATTTTGCAAAGCAATGGTTCGGCTTGGGCGGGTTGG
>JBCCJB010000528.1:0-2210 GCA_039028015.1 Planctomycetota bacterium | reverse complement strand
CACGTTGCCAACGTGATTGTCGTGGGTTCGAATCCCATCAGCCGCTCTCGACGCATTGATGCGACCGTCGACGCTTCAACACCACGCTGGTCCGCGTGACCCGCGTGGTTTTTTTGGGTCTTCGTCGGCTGACGCGATGTTCAACTGGAGGTCGCCACTTTGATCCCCCGCATTCGAGAACGCTGTGCCTCACGCGCAAATTGGTCCGGTCGCGGTTTATCTTCCAGAGCGAGTGGAGACGAACGACGAGCTTCAGGCGACCTTTCCTGAGTGGAATCTTCCGCGGATTGCGGAAAAGACCGGTATCGTGCAGAGGCATATCGCTGCCGCCGAAGAAACGTCGGCGGATATGGCGGTTGCCGCCGCCGAGATGCTTTTTGAGCGTGACAACGTCGATCGTTCTCAGATCGATTTCTTATTGTTGTGCACGCAAACACCGGACTACCCACTGCCGACGACAGCGTGCTTGCTGCAGGATCGATTGGGATTGCCAACGCGTTGTGGTGCGATGGATTTCAATCTTGGCTGTAGTGGGTTTGTGTACGGCTGCGGCGTTGCCGATGGTTTGATTCAAAGCGGCATGGCTAAACGCGTTTTATTGCTGACCGCCGAAGCCTACAGCAAGTACATCGATGCGGAGGATCGCAGTCTCCGAACGATCTTTGGCGACGCGGCCGCAGCGACGCTCGTCACCGCTGCCGATGAACCATCATTGTGGGGGTTCCAATTCGGAACTGACGGCAGCGGAGGTGACATGCTCATGGTGGGTGATGGCGGCGTTCGTTGTTCTGCCGATGCCATTCGTCCCCGACACCGAAAACGATGGAACAGCAGGCTCTACATGGACGGTCCGAGCTTGATCAATTTCACGGTTGAGGCGATTCCTCGATTGGTCGATGAAATCTTGGTGGCGAATCACCTCAATGATTCGGACGTCACGTGTTATCTCATGCATCAAGCGACATGGAAAATGCTCGATCAGCTACGCAAGCGCATGAAGGTATCCGACGAGCGTTTGCCGATTCGGTTGTCCAGCGTGGGAAACACTGTTTCATGCACCTTGCCGATTTTGATTGACCAGATGCGTTCATCGCCGGAGTGGTCACCGACCAACACGCATATGCTGGTTGGTTTTGGTGTGGGACTATCTTGGGCAGGTTGCTTGTGGCGGGACGCATCTTTTTCGGAGTACGATCGGCGGTGTTAGCGAGGAGCCCGATCGGTAGGATTCATGAGGAGTTTGTTCGATGGGACTCAACGACACAGATGCCGCGCGGACGGGTGGTCATTTTTTGGTCGCATCGCCCTATTTGACCGATGGCTTGTTTTTTCGCAGTGTCGTTTTGATGGTGCGACATGAGGCGAAAGGCGCCCTTGGCATGGTGATCAATCAGCCTAATGAACATCAATTGCACGATGTGATCGCGTGTGATACTAACAGCAACAGTGTTGGCTCAGCGCAGGTTTTCACAGGCGGTCCCGTCGCAGGTCCGCTGATCGCCTTGCATGATGCGGCCGGCCTGGGCGATCCATGTCAGGTTCCCGTTTCGGACTGGTCATCGGGTGAGTTCACCGATGCATCACCATCGCAGATGTCCGAGATCAACATCCCGGCATGGATGACTGCGGATGAAGACCACCTGCGAATGTTGGCGACGCGCCACGATGCGAGGGTTCGGTTCTTGGTGAACTATTCCGGTTGGGGGCCCGGGCAGCTCGATGCCGAAATCAAGGCGGGTGGCTGGTTGGTGACGCCAGCGGACTCTGAGACGGTTTTTGGTGATCATGAATCGGTCTGGGAAACGCTTGTCCGTCGCTGCGGACGATCGATCCTCAAACAGTTAGCGCCCGAGACGACGTTGCCACATGGTGACGAAAAATTTGATCCGGGTTTGAACTGACATGTCGAGGTATGTCGTCGGCGATATTCACGGTTGCGGAAAAGCATTGCGAACGCTGATTCAAACACTCGACCTGACGCGCGACGATGAGATCATCTTTCTCGGAGACTACATCGATCGCGGTCCAGATTCACGCGATGTGATCGAACAGCTAATCGAACTTCGGCAGCAGTGCCGCATGATTGCCTTGCGTGGCAATCACGAGATTATGTTGCTGGGTGTGGCACTGGGCGGATGCGATCCAGGCAAATGGCTTCGTGGTGGTGGGGCCGCAACGGTCACTAGCTATGGGGGAGCCGTGAAAAAAGT
>JBCCJB010000527.1:0-2216 GCA_039028015.1 Planctomycetota bacterium | reverse complement strand
CTGCATCGTCCGATTGCAGCGTCAGATTACGGTGCGTTACTGGATCGCGACGACATAGATGCCGTCTACATTGCCCTGCCGACGGCGGTGCGAAAGCCCTGGGTCATTGCGGCAGCCAAAGCGAAAAAGCATGTGCTATGCGAGAAGCCCGCGGCCGTCCACGGTGATGATTTGGCGGAAATGATTGATGCGTGTCGATCATCCGGCGTTGGGTTTATGGATGGTGTGATGTTTGACCACAGCCGGCGGATTCCAGCGCTTCGGGATGTCCTTGGCAGTTCCAAAACATTTGGAACGCTACGTCGTATCCAAAGCCACTTCTCATTTCACGGTGGTGATGATTTTTCGACAAATGACATTCGCGCTGATGCGACTCTGGAGCCTCATGGTTGCCTGGGCGATTTGGGTTGGTACTGCATCCGTCTGACACTGTGGGCCACCAACGGTCAGATGCCGAGCTCGGTGTCGGGAGAAACCGTGTGGTCGATCGAAAAACAGTCTGCTGACGGAATCATGCGCGATGTCCCCGGGGAATTTCGCGGCGAAATGCGATTCAATGATGGGCTGACCGCCGGTCTGTTCTGTTCTTTTCGATGTGTCAACCAGCAAACGGCAATGCTGACCGGGTCACAGGGTTACGTGACGCTGGACGATTTTGTGTTGCCGTTCGTGGGAGCGGAATCCCAGTTTCAGCTTCATCGCCATGAATTGCAGATTTCGGGTGGTCGCTGGAATTATGGTCGACATTCGCAAACGTTCAGCGTCGCCGAGCACGCGAGTGACCAGCCTGATTCGCAAGAGGTTGCGATGGTCCGAACGATCGCCTCGTGGGCCTTGGGAGCCGCGATTGATCAGCGAGCTGCCGACCGAGCATTGCAAACACAGCGGATCCTTGACGCAATGCGACAGAGCGATGTGTCCGGTGGTCGATTCATACCCATTCCTGAATCGTTGGCTTAATCACCATTTCAGGCACGTGCGCTCGAGGTGGCAATTGACAGAGCGTTGTGACCATCGCCGCGATATCTTCGGGCTGCAAGATCGCATCTTTGTGAGATTGAGATACCGGTGTGGGGCGGTTATCCAAAATCGGTGTGTTAACTTCGCCGGGATACACATTGGTGATCCGGACACCTTCCATGCGAACCTCGTTGGCGACGGCCGTTCCCATCGCTGTCATGGCAAATTTGCTCGCGCAATAAACAACGCCTCCCAATGTGATCGCTCGTTTGCCGGCAATCGAGCTGATATTGACGACTAATCCGTCCCGACGACGGCGCATCGCGGGCAGCACTTTGTGCATGCAACGATATGCACCCGTCGCGTTAACACGCATGACTTCGTCCCACTGTTCGGGATCCATATCGGCCATGGTTCGATTGACGATATTGATCCCAGCGCTGTTGACCAGAATATCGATGTCACCAACGTGCTCTTGAGCAGTCGCAAAAAATTGGTCGATGCTTTCGTTGTCCGCAACATCGAGCGTGCATGTCGCGATCGGCCTCTCGGAATCAACGGTCGCCGCAAAAGCGGTCAACTTCTCTAAGCGGCGTCCACCGATGATGACCTTGGCTCCGGCCATAGCAAGTGAGCGGGCAATGCCAGCACCAATACCCGTTCCGCCGCCCGTAATCGCGACCGATTTACCTTTCAAACTCATGAATGATTTTCACACAATACAAATGGACCTGATCATCCGGTGATCAGCTTTAATAGATCGCCGATGTTTCGATGCGATTCGATGGGATGCCGCAACGGCACATCCGTTCGCACCTCATACCGATTTTGGCGTCCGACCTTCTCACGGACGATGAATCCCTCGTCTTCAAGATCCTGGACGATGCGTTGCACGGCCCGCTCGGTGATGCCGACTTGGATTGCCACCTGCCGGAGCACCATATCGGGATGCGCGTGCAACACAATCAGCACGTGGGCGTGATTGGTCAGAAAGGTCCAGGTTTTGACAGGTGGTTCGGACAAACGAGACTTGGCTGCAACTGGGAATATCGATTCCGACGAAGGGTCGAGAATATAACGCAATGAAGAGGCGTGCGTAGTGCAGGGTTGTCGTCGATCAAAAACCAAATCGGCTCTAGACTAGGTCAAGTCTTCGATGGCCGATCAACCGTCCGTCCAAGCGATGATGCCTGGTGTTGTGTTCGTTCCCAACGTCAAAAAGTTAGACTTCTCGCCAGCATTTGAGATTTGCGACG
>JBCCJB010000526.1:0-2219 GCA_039028015.1 Planctomycetota bacterium | reverse complement strand
GCCGATCAGCAATTTGATGGCGAGGTCCGTGTGCTGATTAACCGTTTCTTTTGAGCCGGTCGGTCGCGGGGTGCAGTGTCCGATTTGAATCCTGGGCAAAGCCCTAAACCGGCGATAGCGGCTGTTTGTCTGGTCCCAGGATCGACCGGACAGCAAAATGCCGTCAAAACGAATCAAAACGAGGGAGACACCCTGCTACAATGGGGCCCGCGTGATTGGTCCACGTGTCACTGAGTCACACCCGCGTCTTGCTCCCCGCGCCCATAATCGTGCCCAAGGAAAATCCGTCCGCATCGGAAGTCCCCCTGGATGAACAGACCGTTCATCTTGTTTTGCAGTGCCGCGATGGCGATCAAGCCGCTTCACAGGAGCTGTTTGATCGGTATGTCTCGCGACTGATCTCGATGGTGCATCGACGGATGAGCACGCGATTGACGCGACGTGTCGATGCTGAAGATGTCGTGCAATCGGCCTTTCGCAGTTTCTTTGTGGGGGCTCAAAACGAAAAGTTTCGAATCGACCAGACCGGTGACCTTTGGCGGCTTCTGGTCGTGATCTCGCTAAACAAATTGCGACGGCGTGTGGCCTATCATCGTGCCGCCAAGCGTGGCATGGACGCGGAACAATCGATGTCCACGCCTCGACAGGATGAAAACGCCCGCACGTTTGAAGCCGCCGCTTCCGAACCGCTGCCCGACGCGGCTGCGGCCGTCATGGATGAGTTCGAATTGCTAACGTCGGATTTGGAACCGCACCAGGTTGAGATCATTCGGTTGCGAATGCACGGGTACGAGATGACGGAAATCGCTGACCAGGTCGGTCGGAGCGAACGCACTGTGCGTCGGCTTTTGGAAAAAGTACGCACGCTTTGGCAACAACGGACTGAAACCGAATCGTCATGAACGGTTCATCGTCGCGGATGCTCGATGATGAACGACGGCTGGATCAATTCGAGTCGGCATGGTTGACGTTCTTGCGTGATGATCATGCTCCCGTGCCAGATTTGGCCGAATTCATTGATGCCGATCTGAGACAGTCCCAAGACGCATCCGGCGAAATGGACCCATCGTTGGTGGCGGACCGGGCCGCCTCGGGTGGGTCAGGATCCGATGTCACGTCTACGGGCCGGATGGCAGTATCGCCTGACGCGACCGCGTCGGCCAATGTCAGCTTGGGGTTGGAATTGATTCGATTGGATATGGAGTACCGGTTCAAATCGGATCGAGTCGCGGACAAACCGATCGAAGCTTACCGCGATGAATTTCCGATGATCCCGTGCACGACGGAGTGGATCGAGGATGAGTGGCGACTTCGGATGGCGCGAGGCGAGTCTGTGGACGTGGATGCGTGGCGTGAGCGTTTTGGGGCATCTGATTTTGCCACCGAAGCTGAATTTCAGCGATTTCAAAAAACGGCGTGGACCATCTCCGCTTCGTACGATACGGATGATGACGACGAGGGTCTGATCGGGCAAAGCACGCGCGTCAGCGTGGGTGATGACACGTCGGGTTCGGGTGTGCCCAAAGACTTAAGCGATTTGGCTTCGATCGACACATGGGCATCGCTGCGGGGTCGCTTTGAGCAAAAACGCATGCTTGGCCAAGGTAGTTTTGGAACGGTTTGGCAAGCGTTCGATTCACAGTTGCAACGAAACGTCGCGATCAAAACGCTGCGAGCCAACTTGATTGGTGATCAGACGCAGCGATCCAATTTGATTCGGGAAGCTCGTGCCGCGGCGGCGTTGGATCATCCGAACTTGATGACGATCCATGACATCGTGACCGATGAGACTCAGGTTCATCTGGTGATGCAGTGGGTCGATGGGATCAGTTTGGAAAAGTGGTTCGATCGTGTGATGCGTCATCGCGAGCCGGCGGCGTATGTCCAGCTTGCACAGATGATGTCGCAAATCGCGGCTGCGGTTCATCATGCTCACTTGGCGGGACTGATCCACTGTGACTTGAAGCCACAGAACATTTTGGTGGATGCCAAAGGTGAGCCAACCGTGCTGGATTTCGGTCTGGCCGTCCGTCGTTCTGATCAGTCGTCGCTTGGCGGCAACATTGTTGGCACGCCGGCGTACATGTCACCCGAACAAACTTTTGGTGAAACGCATCATTTGGATGGCCGGGCCGACATTTGGGCACTTGGGGTCATCTTGTATCGTTTGACGACCGGTGAGTTGCCTTTCGCTGCGTCGGGGGTGCAGCAAATCTTTG
>JBCCJB010000525.1:0-2278 GCA_039028015.1 Planctomycetota bacterium | reverse complement strand
CCGACGCGCTAGAACGTCAACGGCGGAGCGAGCTGAGTCTTCGGAACCGGCTGGCCGGTTTGCCGCACGACCCGGTGCCGACTGATTTGCCACCCATTGTTGGCGAGTCACAAGTCGTGCTTGAGTCGCCCGGTGATGTGGCGCGGCGGATGTTGGCGCTCTTTGCGATTGCGGTTCGGGGTGAGTCGCTGGCGGGTCCGCAGCCCATTGATCTAACTCGGATCAATGATCGCATGCCGCTGGCGGTCGAGTCACTCACTGCCGATGAGGCCGAATTGCTTCAGCGGGATGGTCTGCCGCTGGATGCGGTTGATGCGATGGCATGGCGTTATGAAACAGTGCTAGCGCTTCAGTGGGCTTTGGTGATGCAACCTGAATTGCCGTGGCCTGATGAGCGATGTGATTTGGCAACAGTGTCGCGTTTGATGCTTGATCTCCCGCACGTCGACGTGATCGAGCATGCCAGGCTGCGACCCGTTGATCAATTGCTCGATGAGGCTGATTTTCATCTGCGCGCGTTATGGTCCATCGCGGCAGCGCAGATGCGTGGCGAACCGATCGAGAACACTTTGGATCCGGGGATTGTTTCGGAACGTTGGTTGGCGTTGTCGTGGTGTTGTCGTTTGCACGACAGTCAGCAGGCAACGGCCGGAGAACGATTTGCGATGACGGAAGCTTGGATCGATTCCGGCATGCAGTCATCGGGTTAGGAGTTGCCATAATCCGATCGATGGTCAACGCGTTTTTCGCCAAGCAACCATTTCGTTGGGACCGCGAAATTGCAACAAGATCGCGCCTCGCGCGGCCGTCGCATCGAACACCGCTTCATGAAAGTCATCTTCGCCGGGCCACGGGTAGCTATAGATGATCGCGAAATCGTCGATGTTCAGCCCGAGCGTTTCGTATGCGTCAGCCACTGGATGATGAAGGCTGGGTAAGGTTGGATCTTCGGCGAGCCGTGACGTTCCCGGTGGTAAGAAATTGCCCTCGAATAACTCGACGTGCCCACCCAGTTCACCGGTCCAATCATGAACCGTCCGATGACCGTGCGGGAGCAAGTCCGCTTCCGCTTCGACACCAAAGGCGTTGTACCCCAACGAGGCCGCTAGCACAGAGACGGCTGCGAAACCGCATCCCCATTCCAGAAACTGGCTTCCGATCGTTAGTTGGGACTCTTTGATGTGGATCAGTGCCTGATAAACCAATTCGTAATCCGCGGCGACGAATTGTTCGATTTGTGGCTGGTCCCATCGGTCCTGAAACACTTCAATTCGATTTCGGACGTCTGTGATCATTGCCGTGACCAAGGTCGGAACGGCAATGTCGAAAAGTCGTGATGGTAGCTCGATGGCTTGCAACACGTGCGTGCTTATTTGCTTTGACGCGAAAACTCAATGAATCCGAGTAATCGGAACGACCGCAATCATTGCTCGCGGCAGGACAATGCACACCGGGTGATCGGCAACAAACTCAGGATCGTTCGATTTCACGCGCAAGGGTAGATTGAATGACCTAGTCATTTTATGGGGGATGATTTGTGGTTTGATGAAGGACTTTGCGACCATCTTGATTTTGTAAAACGCGAAGTTCATTTGCAGTAACTATCATGTTGCGACACACGACCGATCGGATCTTGCCACGGCCAACGTCTGTTTGCTGACGGCGAATCACTTGCGACTTTGTTATCACGAGGATGGATCGACCCCATGTGGCCGCTAACCGACGGAAATCACTGCCTCCAAGGTGCCGAAGCGGATCTATTTCGGGGTGCCGTCGGCATGATGGTGGATCAGTTGGTGCTGGAAATCAACGAGGAGCCCGACGAGACAATCGATGTCGATCCGATGCCGATGGAAGACGCGATGTCGGCACCTTATCTCTACACAATGTGGTCACCTGCCCAGCGAGTCTGGCTGCTTGAACGCGTGACATTTTCGGTGTTGTCCAGTCGTCGCCCACCGCCAGCGTCCGCGATTTTTGAGGCGACCGTGGAAGCGGTTTACGCAGAGGTTGGTGACTTGGTGGCGCTTGAGATTTGCGAGGGAAGTTCAATTAGCGAATCGAGTTGGCGACAATCGCTCTTGAATGCGTTCGTGTCGCGATGCCCCCAGGATAGCCTGCTCGAGGCAATGCAGTTCGAGGTGACGGCGATGGATCCCTGCTTACCACCTTCAATTGCGGAAAAACTTCGTGTGATTGGTAATCATCCGCCTGACGCACCGGACACGGAAACCGAGACGGCGGGTTCGAATTCGAAGGATGGACGCCAACGCGATTG
>JBCCJB010000524.1:0-2292 GCA_039028015.1 Planctomycetota bacterium | reverse complement strand
CCATGCTGACCCGTTTGCGAGCCGTGTGTGGATTCTTCCTGGCGGACGCGCGTGATGGTCGTCGGATCGTTGGTGATGCCTTGGTCGTCGGCCATGCCTGGGCTCTTGTCGTTGCTCGGGCCATGACCAGCCACCGTTACATCACCTTGGCGTTCTCTTCGGCTGACTGGCCTGTTTGTTTCGCCTTCCATGTGCTGGTCACGCAATGGGCCATCAACGCTGAACTGTCCGTCCGATGATTGCGATTCCCCCGTTTGGGAATGATCCGCGTTTAGCGACTTCGTTGTGTCGGACTTGCCGCGTTGGTTTGCGTCACCGGAATCCGGAGGGGATTTCATGGCGTCGTAGTCACGTTGAAGATGAGAAGATGAGGCAACCCGTTGAGTTGCAAGATGTCCAAGGCGATCAAAATGCGTTAGCCTACCGGGTCTGCCCAAGAAGACGCCTGTGACCGACGCGGTTGAGACGACTAGCGGTTCGATTCGGCGTCCATCATACCCCTCGCAGGGGTCGATTGTTAGCAATCCGGACCATCGCAATCGGGAAAATATCCCAATCGCGTCTCCATCTCCCAATCAAGCTGATCTTCAATCCATCGCCGCGTCGGTATCGAAAGCGGAGTCTGAGGGGTGGGTTGGTACCGCCTTCCTTTGCGAAAACCCTTATAGCGCTCGACGGGTTTGACCACTTGTGGGGCGTCACACTCGCAGGCATTGGCCAGGTCGGTGAGCATCTCCAGGGGGTAACGGATCAGCGATTCATACTGCACCCACCAAACCGGGCGAGATGTCGTTGGCAGCATTTCAGACATCGACCACCAACGTCGCAACCGATCCGATCGCATGGCCAGAGCATTGCAATACCGCAGCCCGGTTGTCGGATTGCGTTCGAACATCATCTCGGTTCCAAACTTTTCGTCATCGGGTTTGATTCCCGATTGGTCGTCATACACGCAGTGCCAGGGATGACGCAAAAAGTCATCCATGTCCAACGATCGCATCGACTCGGCGACGTGCCACGGTTGACGGTGCAGGCTGCGGACCCAGTCGTACGGGTTGCGGGTGATCACGCAGACCTGAACATCGCGGCCCATGCGTTCTAGGCCGACGGGCAGGTTGTGCTTGTACCCAAAATCAAAGCCCACCGAGAGCGTTGGCACATTGAGTTCAATGAGTTTTTGCAAAAAGTTGGTGCCCGAACCACGTTGGCCGAATAGCTGAATTCGCGTGGCGGCATGCTCGCTCATCAATCGTGGTCTTTCGTTTCGGTGGTCTTGTCGGGATCGAAGCCTTGCCCCACTCTACTGCAAGCTTTTTTGCTAGTCATCGCTTAGCGATCGCTGCTGATTCATCAACGTTAACCCCACGTCTTCCGCCGCAACTCGTTCATGGTCCGCTACAACCCCGCAACGATCGAACCGCGTTGGCAATCTTACTGGGAACAGCATCGCACGTTTGCGACCCCCGACTTGCCGGAATCAGCCAAACGATACGTGCTTGATATGTTTCCGTATCCCAGTGGCGATGGACTGCACGTTGGGCACCCTGAAGGTTATACGGCAACCGACATTGTGGCTCGCTTCGCCCGTGCTCGTGGTGAAAGTGTGCTTCATCCAATGGGCTTTGACGCATTCGGTCTACCGGCTGAAGAACATGCGATCAAAACGGGTGAGCATCCTCGCGTTCAGACACAACGCAACATCGACAACTTTACCCGGCAACTCAAAATGTTGGGTTTCAGTTATGACTGGGACCGAAGTCTTGCGACCACCGACGAAGATTACTTCCGCTGGACGCAGTGGATTTTCACGGTGATTCATGACACTTGGTTTGATCATGAAAAGCAGATTGGTCGGCCGATCGACACGTTGCCCATTCCTGACAGCGTTGCGTCGCGCGGTCCCGAGGCCATCGCAAAGTATCAAGATTCCAAGCGATTGGCCTATCAGGATGATGCGTTGGTGAATTGGTGTCCCAAGCTGGGCACTGTGTTGGCCAATGAAGAGGTCGTGGACGGCAAAAGTGAAGTCGGCGGTCACCCCGTCAAGCGAATTCCATTGCGGCAATGGATGTTGCGAATCACAGATTACGCGGAGCGACTGCTCGACGGTTTGGATGACCTCAATTGGCCGGTTGGGATCAAGAAACTGCAATCCGATTGGATTGGACGCAGCACCGGCGCGGAGGTCGATTTCTACTTGGATGGCCCCGAAGAAACGTCCAAGAAGCTCGATCACGCCGAAACCACTAGCGGGACAGAGGAAGCAGCCTCCACTGATGCCGAGGGCGGTTT
>JBCCJB010000523.1:0-2307 GCA_039028015.1 Planctomycetota bacterium | reverse complement strand
GCGATGCGACAAGCCTGTGTGACGTTGGCTCGAGAGGTCCCGAATCTGTTTTACCTCACCGATTGCGGGCCGATCGAATTGACACCGTCGGTTGCTTTGCTGGGTGATGATGGCTGGGGCGATGCAACGCGAGGTGATTACGAACGATCGCCCATTCGGCTTCGTGACTTTCAGCACATTTCGGATTTCTGCGATCAACCCAAAGCGACATGGCAAACAACGCTTCAAAGTCTGGGGGCGTCGTCGGCGAACCGTTTGGCTGAGAAGGCGTCGCGGCTTCATGATGAGATTCAAGTCGTCGTCGTGGCCACGCATGTGCCGCCATTTCCAGAGGCGTGTTGGTATGAAGGACATACCACCGATGAACTCTGGGCCCCGTTCTTTGTCTGCGGGCAACTGGGTGATGCACTCCGTCGCATGGCGGACGCATCGCTCAAGCGCAGCTGGATTGTTCTGTGCGGCCACACTCATCACGATGGCATCGCCAACATCAGCGACAACCTCGTGGTTCACACCGGCCACTCGACCTACGGTGAAGTAGGAATCGAGTCCATCATTCGAGTTGGACCCGGTCACGTTGAAGTGCCACGCACACCAACCACAGGATCCTTTTGATCGATGTCCGATAGAATTTTGCAGGCGGCAATCGAAGCCGCAAAACTAGCTGGCGACGTGCTGATGCGTTACCGCGAACAGGGTGTCACGATGCGGGACAAGTCCGCGTTGGGTGGCAAGACATATGATTTGGTGAGCGACGCCGATCTCGAGAGTGAGCAAGTGATTGCGGCGCTGATTGAGTCGAGGTTTGCCGATCACGCGATTCTGGGTGAAGAGGCATTTCAAGAGACCGACATCCAGGCCGAACATCTTTGGATCGTCGATCCACTAGACGGAACCAACAACTACGCCCACGGATTGGATCACTTTGCGGTTTCAATCGGCTATTACGAGTCGGGTCGGGCGAAGGCGGGCGTGATCTGGAATCCGTCCCGTGGCGATCTCTACACTGCGATCGATGGTGGCGGTGCGTTTCACAATAGTCGCCCAGTGAAGGTGAGCGATCATGATCAGTTGAATCAGTCCATGATCGGCTGCGGATTCTATTACGATCGCGGCGAGATGATGCGGTGCACATTGTCGGCCATTGAGGACTGCTTCGAGGCTGATATCCACGGAATCCGACGATTTGGAACGGCGTCACTCGATCTGTGCTTGGTTGGTTGCGGTCAGCTCGACGCCTTTTTTGAATACAACCTCTCGCCGTGGGATTTTGCCGCGGGTGCCTTGTTTGTTCGCGAGGCGGGAGGTCGCATCACAACGGGACGCGGCGATCCGTTACAGCTCACGCCGACCAGCGTGCTAGTGAGTAATGATCGACTGCATCCGAAGATGCTATCGATCACGAAGCGACATCATCCGAAACCGCCAGCGACAAACCAATCATCCTAAGAGCATACAGATACAGCATGTAAAGCACAGGGATCAGTAGCAGAACCAGCGCCGTCGCGACCATCAATCCGAAGGCGAGACTGGTCGCCATTGGGATCAGCAGCTGAGCCTGAAACGATTTCTCAGTCAGCAGCGGCAACAAACCGGCGATGGTGGTCATGCTGGTCAACATGATGGGTCGAAAGCGGCGACGGCCCGATTCCAGCAGGGCTTCCATCGGCGCGACGCCCGATCGCACGCGGCTGTTGATGAAGTCAATCAAAACAATCGAATCATTGACAACGACACCGGCCAATGCGACCAACCCAAACATGCTGAATAGCGTTAGCGGCAACCCCATCAATCCGTGACCCCACACGGCACCAATCATGCCAAACGGGACCACTGCAAGAATCAGCAAGGGTTGGGCGTAGCTGCGGAACTGCAGCACCAACAAAACGAACATGCACAGGATCGCGACGCCGAATCCAACCATCAGGCTGCCGACGGATTCACGGCTTTGTTCCTGCTGACCTTCAAAGCGAATGCTGACATCAGGAAATTCGGTTGAAAACGCGGGTAAGTAATCTGCTTGCAGCTTCGCGACGATCAAATCAGCGTTCGCAGTCGTTTCATCGAGATCTGCTGAAATCGTAACGCTGCGTTGTTGGTCGACGCGATTGATTTCGGAAAAGCCACGTTTGAGATTAACTTCGGCCAACTCACCAATCGGTCGTTCGATGCCATCACGTCCGCGAACCTCGATGTCGCGAAAATTAACCAGCGAGGCACGTTCCTCTTCTGGGTAACGCACCATCAGTTTGACTTCGTGACGTCCACGTTGCAGACGCATGACCTCGGCACCGTAGTACGAGTTTC
>JBCCJB010000522.1:0-2317 GCA_039028015.1 Planctomycetota bacterium | reverse complement strand
TGAGTTTTTTGGAGGACTTAATTTTCTGAAAACCGGCTTGATCACAGCCGACATGATTACGACTGTCAGCCCAACTTACGCGGAGGAAATCCGGACTCCGCAAAACGGCTGTGGTCTTGATGGCATCCTGCAGACCAAGCGAGATCGATCTCGGGGCATTATCAATGGAATCGATACGCACGTTTGGAACCCATCACTTGATCCGAAGCTGTCAGTGACGTTCGATGAAACGACGTGGCAACAGGGCAAACGTGACAACAAGCTGGCGTTGCAAGCGGAGGTGGGTTTGCCTCAGGACGAAGCTGTTCCATTGATCGGTTTGGTCGGTCGCTTGGCTGACCAAAAGGGTTGGGATTTGATTCTACCTGTGTTGCGACGTCACGTTTACGAAGGTCGCCCGACCCAGTGGATCATCTTGGGCAGTGGCGACCCCACCGTTGAAGCATCGCTTCGCGAGCTTGCCACTCTGGCGCCAAATCAGCTTGCGACCTACATCGGCTTTAGCGATGCACTCGCTCATCGGATTGAGGCGGCCTCGGATTTGTTTGTGATGCCGAGTCGCTATGAACCTTGTGGTCTTAATCAGTTGTACAGTCTCCGGTATGGCACGCCGTGCGTGGTGACCAAGACGGGAGGTTTGGCCGACACCATTGTTGATACGACCGAACGCTCCATCGAAGATGGCACAGCCAATGGGTTTCACTTGAGTGATTACACCGTCGACTCATTGGACCAGGCGATCGGAAACGCTTTAAGAATTCGTCATCACGAAAAAAATATTTGGAAAAAAATTATCGAACATGGGATGGCGCAAGATTGGTCATGGCGGAAGAGCGCAGCGCAGTACGTGCAACTTTACGAACGGACCGCTTCCCTTAGCCGCTATCGCGTGACACCTAGCGAAACGAGCCGCGTTTGAAAACGCACGCTGCACCTGAAATTTCGGATTCAATTTTGCGTAACGACGCTATAACGCCGTAAAATGAGCGTGATCAGCACAGCACCGATTCTTTCGCAATCGCGGACTTTATGTCGACTTCCCCGACGACCGACCACGCCTCACCGACGCCAGCCGATGCGTCAAAGGCTGACAGTCGACCCGTTGAAAGCTTGATTGAAACGCTCTCAAACCGGGCTGAGGCGACCAAGTCACTGGCAACTGGAAGCTCGTCAGTGACTTCCAGGCTGAGGGGATCGAAGGACGTAATGCGGTCCGAGCAGACTGGCCGGCTCGCCGTCTCTGGTAAGCCGTCGCTCAAGCAGCCACTCGTCGATCGAAGCGATGTCGATGAATCTCGCGTCGATCGCACGACTGTCACTTCGCCAGCGATCAAACATCGACAGCAAAGTCAATCGCGACGTGACCCATTTACTGGTAATTGGACACTCTTCGCCGCCGACCGAGCTCGACGGCCCGATCAATACGGCCCGGTTTCGATCCCCGAATCACTCGATCGTAACTGTGCTTTTTGTATGGGACACGAGCACGAGACGCCCGATCCAGTGCATGTGGTGACGCTGTCGCCGGAAGATCAGACTCAGCCTGAGCCCTGGAATGTTCGTGTGGTACCCAATCTGTATCCGGCGATTTCAGCGGGTACAGCGACGCCGTCGGGCCTTGATCAATGTTTTGGTGGGGAATCAAACAAGAAGGATATCACCCACAGCGTTTTAGGATCGACCTCACGGTCCAGTCGCGATTCTTTGTTTGCTTGCGAGCCATCGGTTGGTGGCCACGAAGTCATCATCGAGTCATCGCGTCACACCCGCTCGTTTTCTGAGTTAAGTGTTGCTGAAGTCGCTCTGGTCTTCGAAACTTATGCATCCCGGATGCGGTATTGGGCTGCCAAGCCCGAGATTCGGTATATCAGTGTCTTTAAAAATGTGGGCCGCGATGCAGGTGCTTCGCTTCAGCACTCGCACAGTCAGTTGTTGGCGTCGAGCCGACTGCCCAGTGTGGTCGACGGTATCACGCGTCGCATGCAATCGCATCACGCTCGGACCGGTTCATGCTTGCAGTGTGATGTGATTCGTGAAGAGCTCGCTCGCGAGCAACGGATTGTTTTTAAATCAGACAGCTTGGTTGCGTATTGCCCCTACGCCAGCGCCCATCCTTTGATGCTTCGAATCGCACCCACTCAGCATCAACCTCATTACTTCGACGCGAACGCGGACCAGATCGATGCGGTGTCCCATTTGGTCTGGCGAGCGGTGCGCTGGCTGGAAGCAATGCGTCCCGATGTTGCCTACAACTTGTTGATTCACAGTTGTCCACCTCAATTTGAAGGCGATCACTCGAGTCAGCATTGGTCAATCG
>JBCCJB010000521.1:0-2353 GCA_039028015.1 Planctomycetota bacterium | reverse complement strand
GCCGGGCAAACGCTTCGACTCGATACGGGTTGCTTGATGGCGATGGGTGCCACCGTGCAATACGACATTCAATTTGTCGGCGGAATGAAGAATGCCTTCTTCGGCGGCGAGGGTCTCTTTATGGCGACCGTGGTGGGACCGGGGCCAGTTTGGCTCCAGTCGCTACCCTTTTCTCGTCTTGCTGGCCGCGTGGCTGCTGCGACACCGTCGACGGGTGGTTCCCGTCAAGGCGAAGGAAGCGTGCTCGGCGGCCTTGGTGAAATGTTTATGGGCGATTAAAAACTCTTCGACCAACTTGCCACCAGCGACCAATCGGTTTCGAGCTGAATTCCGTCGATATCTTGATACAGGGTCGGAATGATTTCGGCATTGAGCAAATGCCCCTTCACCAATGCCGCTCCGCCGATTCCCAAGTTCAGCGAATAGCCACCGCGGAACGATTCAACGTTGGTACTGATTAGGTTATCCGGCGTCATTGGATCGGCGCCGTCGATGTTGCCACGCCAAAAGTGCTCCAAACGAATCGATGTGGCGAAGTTTTCCGTCCACACCTGCGACGCCCAGGTATTGAGCTGGAAAACCTCTCCGAGCGAGTAGTTCCGATAGTTGCGACCGATCGGCAAGTCCGTTTGCAGCTGGCTGCCAAGCGAACCCCACTCGAAATAGCGTTTCCACGTCAGTCCCGGTCGAGCGTTGAACGTTCCTGAGCCCAAACGCATCGGATAGGGCAGAGGCTGGGCAACGGCACCTCCGGTCGGCGCGGTTGATGTGCGGAAGATGTCACCCGTCGGTACGGAGCAGCCGAGGTTCAGAATCAAGTCGTCATCCTCATCGGTGTACAAACGCAATAGTGCTCCAAATGCTGTGTCCCCAAACCCGCTGTTATGCGTCGTGAAGGTGGTGTTGGGACCAAACGGGCTTGCCGGATCACGTTGATGATCCATCGTTAAGACCGGCAACATGATCATCGTGTACAGCGTGATGTCTTCGGTCATGCCACGCATGATGTGCAGCATGTGCATCTCATGCGTCATCTGCGTTGGTGTCGCGCGAACATTGGTCGTTGGTGTGCTGGTCGTACCGAAGGCAAACGCTCCCGCGTCCGATACCGTCGTGTCGCCAACTCGATTGTCCTCCATGTACATGTTCATGTACCGGTATTCAATCATCCATTCACCGGGATCATGAATGTGATCCCCCATCAAAGCAGCCGGCGCGTGCTTGTCAGCTCGACCACGCAGGTCATCATGCGCATGGGCCAACGAACCCGCACAACCGATAAAACCAATGGTGAATAAGAAACAGTTGACCCGATGTTGTTTTGTAGCCACGCCTAATTCGCTCTTCCATCAATGGATGGCTCGTTCCTCACAGCATCAGCATTCGGTCACGCAGAACCAGCATCGCGGTGAATTACGGCGACTCCGCAAAGCAAACGCGACTCCGTCACAATCGACTGTCACAATTGACAAGGTTTATCGCGCGGGCCGAAGCTTGTTAGCAGTTGGCGGACAACCGTAGAAAAACTTGCGACGCACGGCTTAGCCTTCAGCCTGACTTCCGTGCAAAGCCGGCGGAACATATCGCCCTGGAGCATCGGAATGATAGTGCCGGACCAGAGCATCTTCAAAATCGTCACGCGTTTTCATCCGCGTGAACGCGGTTCGAACCGACTCAAAATCAGGATGGCTCTGGGCGTACTTGATGCAGAATTTCCGCATCAAAAGCGGCGGACGTGGCGACGGATACGTCGTTTCACAAAGATCAAAGTGGTCGCGCATCACAGCAGCTTGCTCACGCAGCCTCGGTGGTTCCGGCTTCGGATTTCCCTCGGCAAGCGTCAGCGCCTGCGAAAAAATCCACGGGTTGCCAATAGCACCGCGAGCAATCGTCACACCATCGACGCTAGTTTGACGCATCATCGCCAAAGCATCCTCGGCGGCGAACAAATCGCCACTGCCGAGAATCTTGAAGTCTGCTGGGGCGAACTCATGTACCGTTCTCAGAAAATCCCATCGGCTCGGGCCAACATAACGCTGCGCGACCGTACGACCATGAACGGTCGCTGCGGCTAACCCAGCATCAATCGCACCCTGAAGGATCTCAAAAAACTGATCCTCCGCTTGTGGCGAATCATCGATGCCGCGACGCATCTTGACTGTCACGGGGATCGAGTTGGGAACGATATCGCGGGTTCGTCGAAGGATTTCGATCGCAACTTTGGGTTGGGACAAGTGGAATCCGCCACGGCAACGCCCAAGCACTTTCTTGACGGGGCAACCAAAGTTCACATCGATGATGTCAAAACCTGCTTCGACAAGTTTCATGGCCCCCATCGAGAACTGTTCCGGCT
>JBCCJB010000520.1:0-2367 GCA_039028015.1 Planctomycetota bacterium | reverse complement strand
TTCCGACCGTGCTGCGAGCCGTTCGCGAGCCGCTTTTTTGATAAATCGATAACGTCGGCGAAAGCCCATCGATCAAATCCACATCGGGTCGCGGAATCGAGTCGAGATATTGCCGCGCGTACGTCGACAGGCTGTCGATGTATTGCCGCTGACCCTCTGCAAATAGTGTGTCGAACGCCAGTGAACTCTTGCCGCTGCCGGACACTCCGGTCAAAACCGTGATTGAATCGCGGGGAATGTCGAGATTGACATTCTTGAGATTGTGCACTCGCGCACCGCGGATACGAATCACGTCGCGTGAATTTGCCGTGCCGCGTTTGGCGCGCCGGCTTGGCTTGTCCGACGTGCGAGGTGTCGCCGACCTGCGGGTCTTAGCAGGCATGCCAGGCTTTGAAGGAGGAACAATCTTTAACGGCAAGCCAAGCTTTTAAGGCACCCAGGTGTTGAAAGCGATGCTGGCGAATCATCCGTTGGTGCGAAAGATCTCAAGCAGGGTGACAGTCATGGTCAGTCCATTGAGTGCCATGTGAACCACGATGGATGGGATCAGCGATCCCGTTTGACGGACCAAATAACCGAGACCCAACGACATGAAAAACAATGGGATCGGAGCGAGACCGTGCCCCCAGTGTGCTAACGCGAACACAACGCTGGAAACCAGAATTGGCCAGCAAGCCTTGGGACGCCACGCTGTCGAGCGGTGTGTGGGCGGGGCCGACGAATCCGGCACCAGGGATGGTTCGTATGGATTTGAGGTTGTGGCCTCGGTGATCGATTCGGCCTCGCCGGTCAATTCAACTCGGCGGCCCGATTCCGTTGCCGACTGCGCTTCCGGCACGACGGACGATTCAACCGTATGGGATGATTCCACTTTCACGTCACCATTGGCATCAATATCGCGTTGCCAACGGTCCGCATATTTTTGCAGACCACCCTGAAGCAAACCGCGAAACCAAAACTCCTCAACAATGGGTGCGACCAAGGCCGTGGACACAAACATCATGGCGAACAAACCATAGTTGGCCGCATTCTCAGTTCCCTCTGCCTCTAACGTCTCGAGCACGGGATGCGAGTACTCTTGAACCGCGGATGCGGCAGCCATTAGCAGCATGGTTGGTGGCAGAATCAAAATGGCGGACCGCAAACCAAGTCCCAAAAGTGGCGATGTGACCACCAGTCCGAGACGATGCCAAAGATGGTCGACTTGGTTCCGGATGCGAAACAGACCCAAGGTTGCCACCATGGCGATGATCGTTCCGAGCGAGCTCATCGCCAGTTGAGCCGCTGAAAGCGTTTCGGCAGGTTCGGAGACGGGTGAATCGGCCGTTTCGGAATCCGTCACCACAGCAGGCACATCGACCCAGCCGAGCGCTAAGAACAAACCCGCCAACAGGTTTGTCCCCACCAACAGCACACCAAAGAAAACCAAGAAATCCAGAATGCTCCAAAATGGAATCGCGCGTTGGGTCAGGGGCACGAGCGGACGATCGCCAAAGAGCGTGCGGCGTTGTCGGAACAACGTGATCCAGGACAACAGTGATGCCAAAAACGCGGCAACGATGCCCATCGAAATGAGCGCCATGAGCGATCCGATGGCACCGAAGCTACGGTCATCAAAACCACCGACTTCGGGCAACCGATCCGGTGTGCCAATTTGAGCCAGAATCATGAACCTCAAGAGTTGGCTCCGCTGGCCAAATCAATCGACGATGTCTTCGTCGAGTCAAGCTGGGCGCCTGTGCTGGCGACGATGGTGCTTTTGACCGTGAGATCGGTTTCGTCGATTGACGCGGACGTTGATGAGGGTTCGGAACCCAATGCAGACCGGGTGACGCTGTCTGTTGAGACCGATTCATCTGTTGAGACCGATTCGGAGCTAGCTTGATCATCACGACGCATCACTCTCGCAGCCAGCAATGTGTAGTCCACGCCCGAATAAACCGTCAGCCCGATTGCCAGCCACAACAGCATCGGTGCGACCCAAGCAAGCCACATCGGCACTGGCGAGACAATGAACGTCAGCAGAACGGCAACCACCGCGGCGCACTGAAACACCATCTTCCACTTGCCGAGCCAGCTTGCAGAGAAGTCTCCTCCGGCCCCTTCGATGATGCCACGCAAACTGGTCACAAGTAACTCACGCGCGACAACAATGGTCGCCATCCAAGAGGTGACCAGACTGTCCGTGACGCCAACCAAGGCGATAAAGGATCCACAAATAATGATCTTGTCCACAAACGGATCAAAAATCCGACCAAGCTTGGTGACTTGACCATATTTGCGAGCCCAATAGCCATCCATCCAATCCGTCGATGCCGCGATCAGAAACACAATCATGGCAGCCAGCGGGCGTCCCAACGGGATCAG
>JBCCJB010000519.1:0-2404 GCA_039028015.1 Planctomycetota bacterium | reverse complement strand
GGGATGAATGATTACCTTTCGAAGCCCTACACGCCTGAAGCCTTGTTTCGTCACGTGGAGTCGATGCCGCTCGAGTCCATGCATTCAACTCAACCGCATTTCGATCATGACGATTCAGATAATGATTTGACCGGAATCGGTATCGATCGAATGCTTCCGGTAAGACCGCCTGCGGACACCGTTGATGGGGGAATCTTCGATTCAGAGTCCTCGTCCATCGAAGATACGAAACACGTCGACGATCTTCCGTTGATTGACGCAGACGTCTTGATGCAGAGTGTCGGTGGCGAAATCGCGATGCTGACACTGATGGTGGAAACATTACACGAAGAATTGCCCCGCCAGCTAGCACGGCTCAAAGCGGAGGTCATTGCTGAAGTTCCCAATCCGCTTGCCATTTCTCGGCAAGCTCACACGATCAAGGGCAGTGCGGCGGCGCTTGGGGCAGCGAGGTTGCAACACCTGGCTGGGTTACTGGAGTCCAAAACAAAACTAGCATCGCAGAACGAATCATTTGATTTGATTGACACCTCAACAGCCGACTGGGCTGGCGACGCGAAGCGGATTCGATGGGTTGCCGAAATGACCCTGAAGGCACTCTTTGAATATGCGGATACGCAGACAAAAGCCATCACATCGGGCAGCACGAGTTCTGTGTCATGAGACTGCTGATCGCCGACGACAATCCGGTCTGGCGCAAGTTGATTTTGGCAGCGGCTGAGCCCTGGGGATATCGCATTACGGTCGCGGAAAATGGTCGCGAAGCCCTCGAGGTTTTACACTCGGACGATCCACCGCGTCTGGCGTTGCTCGATTGGCAAATGCCCAAGCTGGATGGCATCGAGGTCTGCCGACGTATCAAGCGTGATCCCGATCATCCATTCACCTATATCCTGCTGCTGACCAGCCGCGATCGACAAGAAGACATGATCGAAGGTTTGGACGCGGGTGCGGATGACTATTTGACCAAGCCAATTGTGGCTTCGTTGCTCAAGAGTCGCTTGGCGGCTGCAAAACGAATTATCGAAGCCGTGCCACCGGTGCAGTGGACCAAACCACAAGTTGATGGATTTGATGTCGAGCGAGTCATTGGACGCGGTGCCTTTGCGACGGTGTGGCGGGCAACGCATGTGGCAACGGGGAAACCGACGGCAATCAAGATCATTCGGGCTGACTTGGCAACGGACTTGGTGTTTGAGCGGTTTGCCCGCGAAATCCAGGTCATGCGGAAGATGGATCATCCCGGCATTGCGATGATTTATGCCAACCATCTTGAGCGTGACCTAGCTTACTACGCCATGGAATTGATCGATGGGGAGTCGTTGGGACACTATTTGTCACATCACAAACCGAAAGCGACCACGACCATTGAGATGATGGCTCAGGTCTGCGATGCGCTGCAGCATGCTCATTCACGCGGCATCATTCATCGCGATGTCAAACCATCCAACATTATGGTGACCAAATCGGGTCAGCCCAAATTGGTTGACTTTGGTCTTTCCAAGTCGATGTTCCACACACCGTCTCAGTCGGCGTCCAGCACCCTCGACGGATCAGTGCTCGGCACGCCGCTGTTCATGTCGCCCGAACAGGCACGCGGCGACGCATCGATGGTGGATCATCGATCGGATTTGTATTCCGTGGCAACCATGCTGTACGTGTTTTTGCTCCGAGAGCATCCTCATGGTGTTGGTTCGATGGATCGCGAAGACACCATTGCCACGATTGCCAAAGGTCAGGTCATTTCACCACGTAGCCATAACAAACACTTCAACCCTGGCCTCGAAAAAATCCTTTTGCGAGCGTTAGCCCTGGATCCTGGCGACCGATTTGCCGCGTCGGGTGACTTTGCAAAGGCTTTACGTGAGTTCTTGCAGGATAGAGCCGCCGCGAAATCCGCAGCAAACGACTGATCATCTGTAGGCGATGGCGAAAGGCCTTTCGACAGGGTTCGTTTTTTAGCCGCCGTACACGTCGTCGGGATCAACCAGACGGGGTTCGTCGATCAGCGTCTGACCCGAGTCGACCCGCCGAAAGAAACAGCTCTGATAGCCCTGATGACACGCGGCACCGACTTGTTCGACTCGCAGTAAAATGCAGTCGGCATCGCAGTCGATTCGCACCTCACACACATGTTGGCGATGTCCACTGGTGTCGCCTTTACGCCACAATTCTCCGCGGCTGCGGCTGAAATAGACCGCCCGGCCGGTTTGAAGTGTTTCGTCCCAAGCGGCACGATTCATCCACGCCATCATCAACACACGCCCACTGGCGTGATCCTGGGTAATCACGGGCAATAGTCTTTCGCCCGTCGCTTCAAAGAGAATGCCAGCGTTGAAATTCGGCGTCGGCTGATCGGTCATTCGTTGACCAACACGATTTTTCCCATGATTGCTTCGGATTG
>JBCCJB010000518.1:0-2496 GCA_039028015.1 Planctomycetota bacterium | reverse complement strand
CTTGGTCAGTGCAAACGGGCTGCGGCACGGGCACTTGAAAACACAACGACGATGCGTGCCGCAACGTGAGATCGAAGAGCTGGTCATGGAAGCGACAGCGGCTTCGCTCGCCAACCACGGGATTGATTTGTTGTTTGATGGTGTCGAGAGCCGACACGATTATTTTGTTGATCCAAACGTGGTCACGCGACTGTTGATCAATCTGGTGATCAATGCTCAGGATGCGATTGCTGCGGCGGAACAGTCACGTCGCACAATTCTAGTGCGTGTCGCGGACATCCTTGACAAAGGTGTTGCATGTTGGTCGGTCATCGACACCGGATGCGGCATGTCCACATCGAGTTTACAGCGTCTGCAGCTAATTGCTTCTTGGGACACATCATCGATCGGCACCGGTCACGGTCTTGGAATGATGATCAGCCGACAGCTGGCTGGATTGTTATTCTCCAACTTGACGATTCGCAGCCGGTTAGGTGCTGGTACTGAGGTCAGCTTCGAAACGCCGCTGAACCATCCCAGCGCTATTGCAACCGCGTTCGCGCGGCACCGTCAGCAGTTCCGTCAACAGACCGTCAACGTTGAGCGCCAATCAGACGCAACCCAAGTTCTCGATGAATCATCGATCGGCATCGCCGATGATGTCGCGGGAATGGTTGAATTGGCCTGGTTCGGTTCTCAGCCGAGACGTCCCGATCGTTTGGCAATGGGTTGCGTTCATTTGGAGCCATCATGCTCGCACTCGATCGCGGATCGGTTTGATGCTTGGTTTCAATCGCTTTTGACGCCCTTTGAATTGGCGGTGCGGACATCTCGTCGACGCTGGGTTTG
Organism: Planctomycetota bacterium; assembly: GCA_039028015.1. Lineage (GTDB taxonomy): Bacteria > Planctomycetota > Planctomycetia > Pirellulales > Pirellulaceae > Rhodopirellula. Next base: position 1,668 of record JBCCJB010000518.1, on the reverse strand, counting down.
GGCTTTGGATGCCGATGACCATCACATTGGCATTCGGATCGATCGGATTGCCGAGCGGGCCGAAGAGGCATTTGGTCAACCTCTGCTATCGTTTGATGAGCCGATGATCACGTCCACGCGTGCTCGTAATTTGCAGACGTTGTTGATTGATCGCATGACGACCGCTGCGCTATCGGCGGCAGCGAGTGTTCCGGGAACGCCCGACGAAGTTCGTCTGGGCACCGAGCCAATCCATGCTTCGCCCGTAGCGACGGCGCGACTGGATAAGGAACTCAGTCGCCTGACAAAGCGGATGCGTCGTCAAGCTGATCGTCTGAAGCAGCAAGCATCAGCCATTCGCCCGAGCTAGGGATGCAATTGAGCGATTCGGATAACCGGCTCGCTCCGAATAGCAGTTTCAAAAACTATTCGTAGACTTCGTACTCGTCATCACTCCGGCAGAACGGATCAATGACTGTCGCTGAAAATGACACGATGCGTTGAGGCGTCGGCCACAGCATTCCCAGGGTAATCAAGCTGATGATGACGCCAATTTCAGCGGCATAGAAATCGGTTCGCATCGACGCTGCCATGCAACCGGCTAAAGAGAAGCAGCCAAGGCAAATCCAAGTCAACGCTTGATGGGCGTTTGCAATCCGACGGCTCATTCGACAGGTGCGAAAAATATTTCTTCGTGTGCTGTCGAAAGCGGGAATGAAACTGCGTAACGAAACGCCGCGCCGATGATGCCGAAGACCGCGACGAATCTCACGTTCGCGTAGAGTTCGATATTGATCATCGCCACGCCACCAAACCAACATGCCGATGGTGAACCATGCGATCGATCCAAGCATCATCATGATCGGGATGATCTTGCCTGCCAGCGTGGTGCCCGTAGGCATCCATTGAGTGCCGTAGTGTTTGGATAGCGTTTGAGCAAACAGGCAAATCAGTGGCATCAATGCCGCTAAGGCGATCCAGACCCGCGAGTTTCGTTTGTAAGTCTCGATGCTTCGCAATCGGTAACGCCGCCGCCATTGCAAAGGCATCCGCTGGGGTGTTTGCGTCCCTAGAAATCGAACCAACGGTGACGTGATGATTCGACCGATCCACACTCCGATGCCAACTTCGACGATCAGGATTAACGGTGAGCCAACCCAACTTGAAGGCAACGATAGCAAATCCAAAAAACAAACAAGCGTGGTGGAGAGCGTCCAAAAGAACGCCATCACGAATGCTGCCGTGCCCACCACCGCCGCGGCCCATGCGAACAAGAGGCTCTGAGGTTCGACCAGACCTTTGGAGCGGTTTGCCTTTGTCTCGGTTGGCAATACCACATCAGCACTGACTTTCGACGATTCGGATGGACCAATCGAGTCAGATGATTCAAGTGGTGTGCGTGCCAACGAGCCACCAAACGCGGCCGTTGCCGGATCTCTAGAAGCCAGCCCTGCGGCCGTGAAATAATCGGTCGACGCCGCAGCAGCGATTCGGTCTTGATCTGAGTTTTCGATCAATGTCGGTGCCTAGCGGGTTAGAATCTTGCTTTGACGCTTTCTAAGGGTGGAATGCCGTGACAAACGGCATGACCGATCAGTCAAATTTAGTCGGCAAAAACGATCGGGGCAATCAAACCCGCCGCGATGCATCACGAAATTCGCCGGTTCTGGCGACCAATGAGCAAAATCG
>JBCCJB010000517.1:0-2509 GCA_039028015.1 Planctomycetota bacterium | reverse complement strand
CCACAAAGCGATGCGTTTCAGTAAATCCCTATCAGGTGGTTCGAGAACTGGTCGATAATGTTGAGCTCCAGCGTTCGCTTGCCGCATTGCCACCGATTCGTCGCGAGTTCATTCGTCTGCCGATTCCCGTTGATTCCAGCGACAAAACATCAGGCGAACAAATTGAACTTGATGGCTGGATCATGAAGCCCGAATCGGCTGGTGATGCAGCAGCGGGCAGCTTGCCGTTGATCGTGTACACCTATGGCGAGCCGTTCGGACAGACGGTGGTGGATCGATATGGCGGCAAAAAAGATTTGTGGCACCGGATGATGGTGCAGCATGGTTTCGTCGTGGCGAGCATCGACAACCGAGGAACAAACAGTCCCCGAGGTGTGGCATTCCGACAATCGATCGTCGGAAAAATGGGCGTGAACGCCCCAGATGATCAAGCCGCAGCGATTCGTCATTTGTTGTCGAAGTATCCCGCGCTCGATCCGAATCGAGTCGGCGTTTGGGGTTGGAGCGGTGGCGGTTCCACAACGTTACATATGCTATTTCGCCATTCTGATTTGGTGTCCGCAGGCGTTGCGGTGGCTCCGGTATCGGATCAGCGTGACTATGACACGATCTATCAGGAACGTTACATGAAGTCGTTGATCGAAAATGAAGAAGCGTATGTTCGCGGTAGTCCGATCACTCACGTCGCTGGACTGGATGACCCGTTATTGATCATCCATGGAACCGGAGACGATAACGTTCACTACACTTCGACGGCTCGATTGATCAATCGTTTGGTTGCCGAGCACAAACGGTTTGACATGATGATCTATCCTGGGCGGACTCACGCGATCCGCGAGGGCGACGGAACGACCGTTCATTTGCGACAATTGATGACCGATTTTTTCGAACGACACCTACAACCCAAACACGATGGCGACCAAGCTTCGATACCGTGACTAGCAAACCATCCATTTCGACGACATCATCATCGGACAGTTGTGGTTGCCCCGATGTCGACACGACCGCTTCGATTGCGATGGCTGTCATCACGCTGTCGGATTCACGAACCGCAGCCGAGGATCGCAGCGGTCAGGCAGTCGTCGATGCGCTGCAGAGTGTGGGCCACACGGTGGTTTCGCGGCACCTCTTGACCGATGACGCGGAGCCTCTGCGTCAACTGCTCGAGCGCCTTCGTGATGATGAGTCGGTCGAAGCGATCATCACGACGGGCGGCACGGGCGTGGCAAAACGAGATCTGGCGATCGATGTCATTGAATCGATGCTGGACGTGACGCTGCCGGGTTTTGGCGAGACGTTTCGGCGAGTGTCGTTTGACGAAATTGGTCCTAAGGCGATGTTAAGTCGTGCCACTGCCGGACGCTTGGGGGACACGATGGTCTTTGCCCTGCCTGGCTCGACCGGTGGCGTGCGAACGGCAATGACCCAGTGCGTTTTGCCAATCTTGGTTCATGCCGTTCGACTCGCACAGCGGTGATGACACCGCGAGTGCTGTTGATCACAGCCGTCGCGATCGCGGGTGTCGTCCGTGGTGGCTTGCTGATCACGCAAGGGCAACGCCTACGCGACGATCCCGACGCTTACCGAGCCATCGCCATCTGCCTAGCGGAAACACGGACGTTTGGTCTGATCGATCCGGAGACTCAAGCGGGCATGCCAACCGCGTTCCGACCACCGCTCTATCCTCGGCTTCTATCGTGGTTCGTTGATGGCGATGGATTGGCTGTGCATCGCGTCGCGGCGTTGCACTGGGTGCTTGGACTATGGACGGTCGCACTAACTGCCGACATCGGCCGACGTCTTTTTTCGTCGCTCGTCGGATTGATTGCTTCGGTGTTGGTCACTCTTGACCCGATTCTCGTAACGCAACAGAGTCTCGTGATGACCGAGACGCTCGCAGTCACTTTGGTGACCTCGGTTTGGTGGTGGATCATTGTCTTTTCGCCGATCCATTGGTCAGCGGGGGAAGGCCACGCATCCGCGTTGCGTGAAATCACAACCCATGTGATCATGCGATTCGCGATCATTTTAGGCTTGGGTTTGCTCGCATGCATCTTCTGTCGGCCGACGTTCTTGGTCTGGGGCGTGCTGCTAATCGGGCTTCCGTTTGTTGGTGCTCTTTGGCAAGCCGATAGGACGCGTTTTTTTTGGTGCGTGACGTCGTCCTGTATCGTTGTTGTGTTTGCAGTCGGCATTGGCGCGTGGACAACCCGTAACTGGGTGCGCTTGGGGGCTCCGATTTGGGCGACCACGCATGGTGGTTACACAATGCTGCTGGCCAATAACAAATCGTTTTTCGACTATGCCGACAATGCAGACCGGCATTCCTGGTTGCCATGGGATCGCAGGCCTTGGGATCCCGCTCCATTCTTTGCAGAGCTATCTGAGCTTCGATCCAAAGCTCGCCAATCAGGCCTGGTTGACGGGGAGGTTTCCGCTGACCGATTTGACTCCGAACAGGCTATCGAGTGCATTCGCCAATCGCCGGTTACATTCGTAAAGGCCTGTT
>JBCCJB010000516.1:0-2512 GCA_039028015.1 Planctomycetota bacterium | reverse complement strand
TGTTGCCATCGATTGGCCAGCCCATCGGATTCGCTGCCCAACACAACTGTCGCTTTGCCACGAAGGTCCTGCTCGAACAAATCAATCGCACCCTCAACCCGCAACGCCATCACCGGGCCACCGCGACGCTGAAGCCAAATTGCAATCTCGTTGGCCGTGCCCTCGGCAAACGGAACCGTGAACACGGCACCCAATGAGCTACGAATCGCATTGGAATTCATCGCGTCCGTCAGGCAATCGGATAGGCAGATCGCCGCGACACCGGCTGCATCTGCGGTTCGAAAGACGGCACCGAGGTTGCCTGGTTTTTCGATCCGATCCAACACAAGCACCAAACCATCATCGCACGCCGGTAGGTCAACCACGGTCCGAGACAACGACGCAAACTCAGCCACACCAAAACTGGATTGCTGACCATAAGACAGCTTTCGCATCGGCGACGCCGCAACACCGTGGTGCATTTTTCGACTTGCTGCCCAACGACGGATGAACGCCACGTCATCAACGAATTGAGGTGCCGGCGGTAGCACCTGATCCGCCGAATCAATTGGTTCATAAAATCCCAGCAGGGGCCACCCCGTTTCGATCGCCCGACGGGTTTCCCGAGCCCCGTCGACCAAGACGCGCTCAGCGGCGCGGCGTCTGCGATGCTGCCGCAATGCGCTCAATCGTTTGATCGTTGCGTTCTGATGGCTGCGAATGATCTTCATGATCGTTGAGACAGTGCGATTGGACACATTTGCTGGTATCTTTGCCGCGATGACAGCCTCATTGAAGTGCCGCCCCGTTGCCACTCGTCGCGACCAACGCGAATTCTTGAATCTAGAGAAACGTCTCTATCAGGATGACGCAAACTGGGTGCCGCCCATTTGGATGACTCGTAAGCAATTGGTCGGATTCAAACCGCATCCTTTTTATGATGATGCCGAGGGGCAAACGTTTCTCGTCCAGCGAGATGATCGCGTTGTGGGCCGTGTGTTGGCGATTGTCAATCACGCTCACAACCGAACCCACCAAGAATCGCGTGGCTTCTTTGGTTTCTTTGAGTGCGAAGATGACCAGGCCGCATCGAACCTGCTCTTGCAAACCGCCTGCAATTGGTTGCGTGAGCGTGGCATGACGGACGCCCGCGGTCCTGTGCATCCCAGTTTGAATTACGAGGTGGGTCTGCTGGTCGAGGGTTTTGATACGCCGCCGACATTTTTGATGCCCTACAACCACGCTTATTACGCGCGACTGATTGAAGGATTTGGTTTTCAAAAGACGCAGGACGCGTTGTCATTTGAAGCGTCATTTGAATTGCTTGGTCGACTCGATCCCAAAATGTCGAGGATCGTCGAGCAATCACGGGAGCGATTCCGCGTGTCCACACGGCCGGTCGATCCCAAGAACTTTGACGCCGACATTCAGGTCTTTTTAAAAATCTATAACGAGTCGCTGCAGCGAACCTGGGGCTATGTGCCAATGAGCCAAGCCGAGACCGTCGAACAGGGCCACGGTCTAAAACACTTATTGATCCCTGAATTGACAAGCATCGCCGAAATCGACGGCAGACCGGTCGGCGCCGGATTTGGATTGCTCGATTACAACCCGCTCATCAAAAAGATCGGTGGCAAACTGTTCCCGTTTGGCTTCCTTCGTTTGCTGGCGGGTCGCAAACACATCCGGCGCGTTCGCATGGTGAGCGCAAACGTGCTGCCCGAGTATCAGAAATGGGGGCTTGGCCTGGTGACGCTGCAACGCATGGTGCCCGCGGGTGTCGACTTTGGGATTCGGGAAGCGGAGTTCTCATGGGTGCTCGAGAGCAACGCGTTGTCAAAGAACACGATCATTCGCGGTGGTGCCACTCAGAGTAAAACTCACCGGATCTATGATCTGTCGCTCACGGCCGATCTCGATGCTTCAACATCGAATCAAGTCGAATCTCCTCCGCCATCGGCACCCGATCGGTCGACTCGATGAGCGACGAGGATGAGTCATCCACCGCCGATGAACCGCGGTTGGATGTGCACGCGATTTTGGGCCGTGACGGACGCATCAAACGGCGGCTCAAAAACTATGAAGCGCGGGAGCAACAACTCGCGATGGCGGACGCGGTCGCCAAGGCTCTGTCCGATCAAGAGCACTTGGTTGTCGAGGCAGGCACTGGGACGGGCAAGAGTTTCGCCTATTTGGTTCCCGCGATTCTGCACGCCACGGCGAATCAAATCGAAGATGGCGACGATCAAATCACGGAAGGGTCCGACGACGAAGCACTGGACATCGTGCGATCGCGATCACAGGAAAAGGGCTCAACAAAACAATCTGATGCACCTGGGCAAACGCCAAAATCAAGTCACCGACGTGTGGTCATCTCAACCCATACCATCAGCCTTCAAGAGCAACTGATCGGAAAGGATCTGCCGCTGCTCAACAGCGTGATCCCGCGCGAGTTCTCCGCTGTCTTGGTCAAAGGTCGTGGCAATTACATCTCACTGCGTCGTCTTGATCGAGCGATGTCGCAATCGGTCTC
>JBCCJB010000515.1:0-2516 GCA_039028015.1 Planctomycetota bacterium | reverse complement strand
TGGCGAGGTGCACATCGGCGATACCATAAGCGTCGCGGGTGAACGTGCTGCGGAACCGCTGCCGGGATATGACCGCCCCAAACGAATGGTTTATTGCGGGCTGTTTCCAAGTGACGGGCAGGACTTCAGCGAGTTGCGGGACGCATTGGAACGATTGGCGGTCAACGATCCCAGCTTTGAATTTGAGCCTGAGACCAGCGATGCGTTGGGGTTTGGCTTTCGCTGCGGATTCCTGGGATTGTTGCATATGGAAATCATTCAACAGCGGCTCGAGCAAGAATCCGACATCGATCTGGTTCAGACGGCTCCCAACGTCACTTACGAAATCACCAACAAACGTGGTGACGTTCGCATGATCCACAAACCGCAGGACGTTCCCGATCCGGGCGACATTGAGAGTTTTCGACAGCCCATCGTTCGATGCAATGTGATCGTGCCCGACGACTACATCGGTGCGGTCATCAAGTTATGCCAGGAACGACGAGGCATCCAAAAGAACCAGGAATACGTTGGTGCTGGACGGGCGATGTTGACCTATGACATTCCGCTGGCCGAGGTCATTTATGATTTGCACGACAAAATCAAGTCGTGCACGCGGGGTTATGGGACGCTGGATTATGAGATGGTCGGTTACGAAGAGGCCGACTTGGCACGACTAGACATTCTGGTCAACGGAAACCGTGTGGATGCCTTATCCGTCGTTTGCAATCGAGCCGATGCTGATCGTCGGGGGCGTGCCGTCGCCAAGAAACTGAAATCCGAAATCGAACGGCATATGTTTGAAGTCGCCGTGCAGGCCGCCATTGGCAGCCGCGTCATTGCTCGCGAAACGGTGCCTGCCATGCGAAAGAATGTGACAGCGAAGTGCTACGGCGGCGACATCACCCGCAAGCGGAAGCTGTTGCAAAAGCAAAAAGAGGGCAAGAAGCGAATGAAAGCCGTTGGCAATGTTGAGATTAGCCAAAAAGCGTTCATGGCGGTGTTGAGCGACGGCGAGTCAAAATAGTTAGTTGGTCGTGCCATACCAGGCGTGCCATGCCCGGTCGGACGAGCGGCTAAACTAGTGGACTGTTTTAAAAGCCCCGCTCAATTCTCCGAAGGCTTTCTTATGACCACACCTCGCCGGACTTTCTTGACCCGGGCATCAACCGCCTCTGCCGCTTTGGCGATGACATCGGCCGCACAGGCTTCGGCCGAATCAAAATCATCATCACCCATGGAAACGATTCGATTGGGTTTGGTCGGTGCAGGAGGACGGGGCGGTGGCGCCGTGATCAATTCGCTGTCCGTCAATGAGAATGTGATCTTGCATACCATCGCCGACGTCGACGGCGAAAAAACATCACGACTTGTCAGCGGTCTGAGTCGCCGTTTTGATGATCGAATCGATGTTCCGGAATCGCGACAGCACGCGGATCTGGATGGCTATCAAAAAATACTGAATGATCCCGCTGTCGACATTGTTCTGTTTGCAACGCCGCCAGGGTTTCGCCCGCGTCATATCCTTGAGGCCGTTCAAGCTGGCAAACACGTGTTCGCGGAAAAACCCGTGTGCGTCGACCCGGCGGGTTACCACATCTGCCTGAAAGCAGATCAACTCGCCAAAGACAATCAAACTTCAATCGTTACGGGTACGCAGTACCGTCGGCAACGCAATTATGTCGCCGCGATGTCACGCATTCATGCGGGCGATATTGGTGACATTGTCAGTGCGACTAGCCGTTACTGCAGTAACGGCATTTGGTATCGCTCGCGGCCGGAGGATATGCCGGACACGCAATGGCAATTGCGAAATTGGATGCATTTCATTTGGTTATCGGGAGATCAAATCACCGAACAAGCCGTGCACAACATCGACGTGATGAATTGGTTGATGGGCGGACCACCCAAAACGGCTTTTGGCAGTGGGGGTCGTTTCACTCGGCCCGACGACAGTGAAATGTGGGACAGCATGTCGATTGACTACAACTATCCCGGTGACCGAGTGATTTCGTTTAAGTGTCGACAGATTCCCAGCGCGACGTCGGAAGTTCAAACGGTGATTGCCGGAACGCATGGTTCAGCGACCATCAAAGGAAGCAACGGTGGCGCGACCATTCGCGACGCATCCGGTAACCAAATCTGGTCAATGGATGGCAACATTGGCGCCGCATATGAGCAAGAGCACAAAGACCTCGTCACGGCCATTCGCAATGGGCGACCGATCGTTGAACTCAAACAAACCGCGGACAGTTCCCTAACGGCAGTCATGGGACGTTTGGCCGCTTACACGGGGCAACGCGTTGATTGGGACTTCGTATCCAAATCATCGAAGCTTGATCTCTTTCCGAAATCGCTCGATCTTGCCGAAAAGCGTTCCTCATCATTTGCCATACCGGGTCAAACCAAGTTGGTTTAGTCAGTCGCCGATCGATCTGGGGTGGCTTGGCAACGGAATGCGGGCGTCAATTCAAGTTCGTAATGATTCAAATCGCTTCAGGTTCGCGATGCTTTGTTGGACGATGGTTTCGACACCC
>JBCCJB010000514.1:0-2517 GCA_039028015.1 Planctomycetota bacterium | reverse complement strand
GGTGAGTCTCGCAAATACTTTGCAAACTCGTTAACGGATACAACCATATCCAACCAACGAGCATTGGGAGGCACCGGCTGGTCGAAATCCCAGCCTGGCGGTGCCGATCGAGGCGGATTCATTCCGCCCGCGCTGCTTTCGTCACTGGCATAAGCCATCGACCCGCTTCGGTCGATGACCAAAGCCACATCCATTGTGCTTTGCGTGCTGACGGCGCTTCGAATCGGACGAATCTCGAGTGTTGTGCCCATCGTTGGGAAGATGGGTTTCAAAATGGGTGTTGCCGCCTCATTAACAGATCGCGTGGTCATGCGAACGGCGTTGCCAAGTGCTCCACCGGATACGGGCGTGAAGTTGTAGCGTCCACTGAGATTGCGACGTTGACTGATCCCAAATTCAAGATCACGCATGACAATCGGCATCGTCACCCCATTGATCGGGTTGCGAGATGCGGCATCTTGGGCGGCGGCTAGGGCAGCGTTCTCGTCTGCCGTTTCGATGTACGCTCGGCCTGCTGCTTGAACTGCGGCGTCAGTTGCAATCTGCACGTCGGTATTGACCGATTCGACGTATGCCACGTTGATCGCATAAGTCGACATCAGCAGGAGCAGCGGCAACATGATGGCGAGCAAAACGAGTACGCCACCACGACGCTTTGAAGCAAGCCGATTCAATTGGCACGATGCAATCATGGTTTCCTCAAACTGACAGATTCATCCAAGTCAGACGCCGTGAATGTCCAAGCACCCGACAACGAGTTTCCGCGAAACGGTGCGGTGACACTTACGGTGAACCAATCGCCGGACGCGACCGAGCTCGGGTCATTGGGACTCATGGTCACCGCGACATTTCGAAGTCGATAATCATTCGCCATGGTTTCGCACTGGAAAACGACGTTGTCGCGTTGCGCCTGTGGAAGAAGACCGACTCGAGCGCCTTCGTATGCCATGATTTTGAGTTTTTGTTTCAGCCGAATCATCGTGCACATTTCCATGGTGCCGATCAGCACCAGCAACAGCAGTGGCAAGCTGATTGCGAGCTCAGTCGCGGCGATTCCTCTGCGACGTTTCATAACTCGGTTTGGTTGGAGGTACTTGAGGCAACGCATTGATCAGCTTGCAGTGAAGCAGTTGGATACGAGCTTTCAAAAAATTCGTCACACATTCCGGCGAATGGTGCGTCGGCGATCAAGTGAAGCGTCGCGAAAACGGAGTTGCGAAAAAACGCAACAAGGTGTTCAAGGTCACCTACACCGGTCACACGCTAAATGCCTAGCTCGTCGGCTGGGTGGGTGACGTCGGTAACCGCGATTCCGCAACCAACGATTGCTCGCAGCATCGTCTCGTACCAATTGTGCCGTTTGACCGACTACGGTACGCCAATCTTGCGAGGACAAGTCCTGCAGCCAGCGACGTAGCACTGGCCGACTGCTTGCCACAAAGGCTGGGAATAAAGAAAGCTTCGAGACGTCAATCGAGTGAAGTCGAAGCGAATCCCTTTGAAGAGATAGATCGATTAATCGATCAAGATTCGAGCACACACGCGATGGTGCATGCATGGCTGATCGCGATGAGAATCAGCACTGTATCCGCAACAGCCAAACTAAGATTCGACGTGGGAGCTGCCCGACATCGCTGCCCCTGGTAGTTCTCGGTCGATCAGGCTCAATGGGTCAGATCGCGCCGACGTCGATACCGTTGCCCGACTTCTTTCGTTCACGTCATCTGTTGCAACAGACAGCCGCGTCCGCCCAACGAAGCATAATTGGTTGCGCGAGCGTCAATCGCCGAGTGTTGCCCGCCCGTTTCCGCTGGGCGTTCCGTTCGATCCGACGGGAGCGGCTTGTTTCGCACTACGCAGGGAACGTCCTGAAACGACCAGTGGCGTTTGATCCTTTGCGGGCGTGTTGGCGTCAAGTTGGCGTCCTGTCGGAAGTCCACCGTTGCGATAGTACCGTGATGTCTGCCGACCGTATCGATAATAGCCATAGCCCTTATAGCCATCGCTCTTGCCAGCTTCGTCTGAGTTGTTAACGACAACGCCCAAGAGTCGAGCACCGACGCTGCGAAGAATCTTGGATGCTTCCCGAGCGTTCGGTTTGCTTTTGCGACGAATTTTCATCGCCAAAACGACTCCATCAGCAAGCGACGCGACGATGGACGGATCGGTAACAAGCAACAATGGCGGCGTATCCAAAATGATGTAGTCGTACTTTTCGCGAAGCACTTCCAGAAGTTCTCCCATTTCCGGCAGCGTGAGTGCCTCGGCTGGATTGGCAGGGATCGGACCCGAAGGCATCACGTGTAGCGTTGTGAGCGGAGTCTCATGCGCGGCATCGCTGATGTCGCATCGCCCGTCCAAGACATCAGTCAGCCCCATGTTGTCGGCGAGTGCGAAGTTGTCGGTCAGCTGCGGCCGTCTCAAGTCGCAGTCAACGATGATCGTGCGTTTTCCACTCTGCGCGATGCTGCAGGCGAGATTACCGGCAATCGTCGATTTCCCATCACCCGGCAGCGG
>JBCCJB010000513.1:0-2521 GCA_039028015.1 Planctomycetota bacterium | reverse complement strand
GCGGTTTCCGATCAGCGGCTGCTTTTTTGCGTCGTACTGAACCATCTACTGACGATGGGACAGGTCATCGGTGGGTTCTGGTCGGGTAGCGTGGCGCTCGTTTCCGATGCGGCTCACAACTTCAACGACGCCAATGCGTTGTTGATTGCCTACATTGCACGGCGAATTTCACGAGCGTCGTCCAATGATCGGTACACGTTTGGTTATCGACGTGCCGAATTAATTGGCGCAACAATCAATCTAACCTTGCTTGCGGCTGTTGGTTTCTATCTGATTATCGAAGCGATTCAGCGACTCTGGAATCCCAGCCCGATCGCGGGTTGGTTGATGATTAGCTTCGCGTGTCTTGCATTGATCATCGACTTGATGACGGCCGGGTTGCTTTGGTCGTTGGGATCCGGGTCGCTCAACGTCCGAGCGGCATTCATTCACAATTTGGTCGACGCCTTGGGCTCGTTCGCCGTCATGATTGGTGGCGTCGCCATCATCTATCTCGATTGGATTTGGGTCGATCCCTTTTTGACATTGTTAATTGCCGGTTACGTTCTTTGGCAGGTCGCTCGGTTATTGCCCCAGTCAATTCGGATTTTGATGGAGGGCGCTCCGACCGGCGTTGATGTCGCCGACATCGTTAGACGCGCGAAGACGGCCGATCGCGTGATTGATATTCATCATGTGCATTTCTGGCAGCTCGATGAACACAACTGTGCACTGGAGGCTCACGTTGTGATTGATTCGGAAGATTCACGTCAACTTGAATCGATCAAACATGAGGTGAAATCGATTCTTGAGAACGAGTTTCAAATTCGACATAGCACGCTCGAATTCGAATTTGCCGACGCAACCGCGCTGAGTTGTCGCGCGGGATCGTTTGCGTGCGGTCGCACTTAAGATGCCGTTTCCGCAGACGATGTCGCTGCTGGCGACCTGTGCGTTTGGCCTCGAGGCGATCACTCGACGCGAATTGTCGACGCTTGGAATCGAGGCCCGAATTGAGGGCAGTGGGCGCGTTGCTTTTGAGGGCAACAACGAGACCATGATGCGGGCCACCCTTTGGCTTAGGACCGCCGATCGCGTCTTAATTCGTCTCGCTGAAATGCCCTGCGAAGATTTCGATACGCTTTTCGAAACGGTCAAGGCGATGCGCTGGGGTGACTGGCTACCCGTCGATGCCAGTTTTCCCGTTAAGGGGCGATCGATTCGGTCGACCCTTTCCAGCGTGCCCGCTTGCCAGCGTGCCGTTAAGCGAGCGATCGTTGATGCAATGCGCCGAGATCATGGCGCAGCGACGCTGGCGGAAACCGGAGCCGAGTTCAAGATTGAGATCGGGTTGCTCAACAATGTTGCCACCATCACTGTCGATACCACGGGTCGAAGCCTGCACCGACGCGGCTATCGCACGGACATCTCAGGTGCGCCGCTAAAGGAAACGATGGCGGCGGCGCTAGTTTTGCTGACATTCTGGAAACCGGATCGCCCTTTGGTGGATCCCTTCTGCGGCAGCGGCACGATCCCCATCGAAGCGGCCCTGATAGGGCGCGGCATCGCACCGGGCCGCAAACGCGAGAATGCGTTTATGACTTGGCCCAATTTCAACGCGGAGTTGTGGTCATCGCTCATTTCAGATGCCGACGCAAACGCATCTGAAAAGCTGCCCAATCGACTGATTGGGCGTGACATCGACACGCGCGTCTTGTCGGCGGCACGCGACAACGCGGCTCGGGCGGGTGTCGAGGATGATGTGCATTTCGAGCCGGGCGATGCCGTATCATTCACCAGTCGTCGTCGCTTTGGTTGTTTAATCAGTAATCCGCCGTACGGTATGCGGCTTGGCGGTGGCTCGTCGCAACCAGATCGTGCCTGGAATCGCAATCGACAGGGCGACGAGCAGCTAGATGATCTCTATGCAAGTTTGCCAGGCATGCTGCGTCACTTGCCAACCTGGTCTTCATATTTCTTGACTGCCTACCCAGGTTTTGAGTCCGTGATAGGTCGTTCGGCCGACCGTCGTAGGAAACTCTACAACGGACGGATTGAATGCACATACTTTCAATTTCATGGTCCAAAGCCAATTCAAGAGACGCGACCGCTTTCTGACCCGTCCACACTGGCAGCATCTCAAACGGTGACGCTGGTTCACTCAGTTGGGTCTGCCGCCTTTGGTCAACTCGACGCGAAAGCAACCCATCAGGCCGAGTTGTTTGCAACGCGGCTTCGCAAACGGCAGAAACATCTGCGGCGTTGGCCAACCCGCCGGGGTATTACGTGCTATCGACTCTACGAGCGTGACATTCCTGAGATACCGCTAGTGGTCGACCGCTACGAAGACCATCTTCATTTGATCGAATTCGAGCGACCCCATGATCGTGACCCTGCCCAGCATGCCAACTGGTTGGACTTGATGGCAAAGACTGCCGGGGACTGTCTGGAAATCCCATCAAAACAGGTCTTCTTGAAGCGTCGTGGTCGACAACGGGGCCATGACCAACATCAACGTCTGGCGCAGTCCAATCATCGATTG
>JBCCJB010000512.1:0-2554 GCA_039028015.1 Planctomycetota bacterium | reverse complement strand
CTCTCGTGAGACTGCGTGTTGAGACGGATACCCTTGTAGCCATCCACGTGAACGACCTGCATTTGTCGTCGTCGCTGCTTCCGTTTGTTCGCAGCGAAATCAGCGTAATCAGGTGTCGTGCCGTGTTGCATGTACTCAACGTAAATCTGACTTGGGACTTGCTCGCCGGAGCCAGTCAACGTTGGCACTAATGAAACACCATCGGCTCTGGCGGGAGCGAGCGTATCAGCCAAATCGGCAAAGGTCGTCAACCAATCATGAAATTGACTCGGCGTTGAATCGATCCGGCCGCCCGCAATACGGCCCGGCCACCATGCCAGCGTCGGCATGCGAATACCGCCTTCGTAACAATCACGCTTGATACCGTCGAACGGTCCGTATGACTGAAAGGACTCTGGCGTGTAGTCGACGTCTTGCAAATACGATTCACGATGCGGACCGTTATCGCTGGACAAAACCACCAGGGTCTCTTCATCGATGTTGAGGTCACGCAGTGTTTGCAGCAAATCACCGACGCAGTGATCAATTCGCCGGACCATGGTTGCAAAACGTTCTTCAACATCGGACCAACCTTGATCGGTGTAATCGGGATGACGAAACTGATCAATCTCGCCCTCGGCTGTGTTGATCATCTGCCCCGGTTGGCCAAGCCACTCAATCCCTCCGGAAAGGCCACTGCCTTCAGGGTAGGCAACCGTCGGCGTTTGCAACGCTGCGTGCGGTGTGTCGTAAGCGAGGTAAACGAAAAAAGGTTTCTCCGGTGACGTTTCCGCGTGATCGATCAAGAACTGCTTCGTTTTGGCGGTGAACAAATCCGTCGTGTAACACTTGGATAACTGAGCCGACACCTCTTCATCATTATCCCATAGCTCGACAGGTTTCTGGTGACTTTCACTGTTACCGAGCGGCCACGGGTGCGCCGGATAGTGAAGGTGACCATCGCGATGTCGCACGTAACCAAAGAACTCATCAAAGCCGCGACGTGTCGGATACGAAGGCCAATTGGTAGCACGATCACCGTCACCCTGTAGTCCGTACTTGCCAATCATGACCGTGCGGTACCCTGCCCCCTGCATTACCGTCCCAAGAGTTGGCACATCGGGAAGCGCTTTATCGAACTGATTGTCGCGAATACTGCAGTGACCTTGGTGGGTTCCCGTTAGCAGGCTGGCGCGGCTGGGAGCACAAACCGGGGCCGGGCAATAATGGGCACGCATCTGCAAGCCTTCCGCCGCCATCCGGTCCAGATGCGGTGTGCGATGCCGCTTCGTGTGTCTCGATGTGTTCTGGTAAAAGCAGCCAAGATCACCCCAACCCAGATCATCACACAGAATGAAAATCACATTGGGTTGATCAGCAGCGTGAACACGCAGCGGCGAGCAGGCAACGATGCCGGTCGCGATCAAACCGACGCAACCAAACCGCATCCACGCCATCATTGTGCAACTCCAAAAAAGATCCCGAAGCAACATCAGCCTTCGGTCGGTACTGGATTGCGGCCAACCTGTTGGATGTAGGCGAGCAGCTCGAGAATTTCATCTTTAGTGAATTGATCCATCAACGCCTTCGGCATTATTGATGTCTTAGTACGGATCATATCTTCAATGTCATCTTGCAGAATGACCGTTGGCTCGGTCGCTTGGGAATTCACCAGCAACTGTATTTCGTCATCGTTTTCTTCGACCAGCAATCCTGACAAGATCTGCCCATCAACGGTGAGCACCTGATGCATCGCATAGGTGTCATCAATGCGGTCGGAAGGATGCAAAATCTCACGCAGCAATTCGTGCGTTTGTCCTTTCCATTTGGTGACGACGCTATCAAGTGCCGGTCCAATGCGTCCGCCTTCGCCAGCGACTTGATGGCAACTCGCGCACGTGGCCTCAGCAAAGATTTTCTGTCCGATCTCCGGACTCCGACCCCGAAGCTGCTCGTCAAGATCGTCACCGAAATCATCGGATTGCCAGGCTGCGACGAAGCTCCGATTGTTTCCGATCGGATCGGCGGGCGGCACTGGGTCGGCGTTGTAAGCTTCCAAATCCTCGACCACTACCATCACGCCGTACATCCGATACCAGTGCTGAGGAAAGGTGCACACGTATGGGTACTCGCCCGGCTCGGTGGGCGCATCGAAGGTCAACACCGCCTTGCCATCGGAACCAACCATTGGTGTCGCGTGCAACACAAGATCAGAATCGGGGACATACGCATTACCGCCCGCACCACCACGCGGTCCGGCCTCCAGTCCCAGCTGTGCGACCTCTTTGAGTCCGCCCGGCGTGGTGAACACAAGATTGTGTGGCATCACATCGTGATTCTCCAAAACCACCTGAATCGGCCGTCCCGCCTCGGCGGCGAAGTGAGGAATGTCGTAACGCATCTCCTCCTCCACCGTGCGAATGCGAACCAGCCGAACCGCCACCTCACGCAAGCGAGATCGAAGTCCGCGTGCATCTTGCTTGGGTAACAACGGCAGCAAACGATCGACCAATGCAACCGAGTCATAGAAGTCATCGGCGGTTCGTTTTGCAACTGGCGTTCGTTCGGCAACGCG
>JBCCJB010000511.1:0-2558 GCA_039028015.1 Planctomycetota bacterium | reverse complement strand
GCGACAGTGCTGCGACGACGTTGTTTTGGTAAAAGACAGCTGGATCGCGAACCGATTCCCCCACTTCCGCGAACGCGGCAAAGTGCATGACGGCATCAATCTGTTTTTCTTGGAGCACACGCTCCAATTTGGCACGATCGTGCAAATCACCTTCGATCAAGGTTCCGTCGGGAACAGCAGCGGCATGACCGCGCGAGAGATTGTCATAGACCCAAACGGTGTGACCCGCATCACGAAGTGCAGCGACCGCGTGTGAGCCGATATATCCGGCGCCACCGACAACGAAAACATTCATGGACTGAAATTAGATAAACAAGTCGGACGATAAAAAGTCTGAGGCAGTGCGATGACCGCTGGCAGTGCGATACTCGTTCAACAAGATCGCGTGCGGTCATAACCACTGAGCTCCCGATGATCCTAACCCGTTGACGTTAATCGTCGAGATTGCGATGGCGAAACGAATCACAAAACTGCAGCGTTTGCAGGCGCAATCCGCGCCCGCGTCGATGACTGTCCATGACGATTCGGTTTATGACGATTATTTGGCGTATTTGCGACGCGAATGCCATCTTGCGGCCAACACGCTGGAAGCGTACGGCCGAGACATGCGTCGCTTTATGAGTTGGCTTGATGGCCGGCGTGCCGGTAATCTTACGATCACGCAGCTATCACACTTCATCAGTTTTCTGCATGAGCAAGGATTGTCACCCGCATCGATTTCACGCGCGGTGGTCGCGGTTCGAACCTTCTACAAGTACCTTCAGCTCGAAGGTTTGGCGACTGAAAATCCGGCGGAACTGCTCGCGACGCAAAAGCAGTGGGAACGCGTTCCGCACGTCTTAAGTCCAGCTGACGTCGATCGGTTTTTGAATGCGGTCCGAAAGAGCGATCTGTTTTGGCAACGAGATCGAGCGCTTTTGGAAGTCCTTTACGCGACCGGTTGTCGCGCCTCGGAGGTGTGTCATCTCAAGGTCACCGACTTGTTCCTCGACGAAAAACACATTCGTTGCCACGGTAAAGGCGACAAGCAACGGACCGTACCGATTGGCGGGCGTGCCATTGCCGCGATTCAGTTGTATGTCGATGAACAGCGGCACGCTTTAGCCGCGCGGCACCCACATCCCGACGGCGTGAACGTGGTTTTTTTGTCACGCGGTGGACGACCGCTCGATCGGATTCAGCTCTGGCGATTGGTCAAACGCTATGCCATCCGAGCAGGCATTTCGGATTCGATCAGCCCCCACAGTTTGCGTCACTCGTTTGCAACGCATCTGTTAGCTGGCGGCGCGGACCTACGACTCGTTCAAGAAATGCTCGGCCATGCGAGTATTCAAACCACACAGATCTACACCCATGTGGAACACTCGCGATTGCAGAAAATTCATCAAACGTTTCATCCTCGCGCTTGAGCGAGTGCGCCGCTGAAACACGCGTGAGTCTCAATCACGCACGCGTTATGGCGCGTTGACTTTGATGATTCGGTGATTGAAGCTGTCGGCGATGTAGAGTTCGCCGTCGTGCCAAGTCACGCCATGGGGCCGATTGAGTTCGTACGGACTGGTATCGAGCGTCGACACCGTCGCGGTGACCGGATCGAAAACTCGAATTAGGTCATTCATGTCATCCGCGATGTAAACACGACCCTGCGGATCGGTTTCTAAATGCTTTGGACCGCGAAAACGGGCCTGACTCGGTGGGCCATCGTTGCGTCCCGGTTCACCCGTTCCGGCGACCGTGCGGATGCGACCGTCTTCTATCAACCGGAGCGCGTGTCCACCGCGTTCGGCCAAGTATAAATTGCCTTGAGAGTCGAATGCGATTGCCCGCGGATCGACCAAGGGGGACGAGGCCGCGATGGCGTTGTCCGCAGGAACGCCTTTCGATCCGGTGCCCGCGACGGTCGTGATCGTTCGCGTGGTCAAATCAAATCGTCGGATCCGTCGATTTTGAATGTCTGCGATCATCAACGCGGCGTGATCGGGTGTTAGTGTGATGCTGATCGGCTGGCGAAACTCGATCTTGGCATTTGCATCGTTATCGCCCGCGAACCCAGGTTTTCCCGAACCCACCAATGTCGCGACCTGGCCCGTTGCAGGATCAAAACTCCGGACGGCATGATTTTGATGATCGGACATGTAGATCATGCCATCCCTGGCGATCACAAGGTTGTGCAGTTTGTTGAAGCGTGCTTGGTGTCCGGGACCATCGACATAACCAGGCTGTGAGCTACCAGCCATGATTTCACAGCCAACACCTGGCGAGTAACGAAGCAATCGGCCGCCGTCGTATTCCACGATCCACATCGCATCATCGCGGTAAAAGGCGACTCCGAAGGGGCAATACAACGGCAGCCCTAGTTCCGTGGTCGAGATGACCGAAACGCGAGGTGATGATGGATCACCCGGCTCCTGAAGACTCTGTGCATCAGCCGAATCGATAGTGACGCCGGTTGGCGGATTCGCAGCGGCCAATGTCGCTGTCTCCGCGAGCGTCAACAACGCCAACATCACGATCGATGCGACGGTGGATCGCGACGACCTATTTGGCAGACGCAATCT
>JBCCJB010000510.1:0-2578 GCA_039028015.1 Planctomycetota bacterium | reverse complement strand
CTCAGGTGCAGAGGTGAGCACCAGATCGCCAGCCGAGATCAAGTCACCCGAAACCGTGATAATCGCAGCGGGAGTTGCCTCGATTGACGATATGGCCGTCACACCTGATCCCGCTCCTCCGCTGGTCAAACGCACTCGGTCCTGTAGGGCTAGCGATGGTATTGCAAACAAACCCAATGCATCTCTTGCAATCAAGTTCGCGTTCGACGTGATAGTGGCTCGGTTGAAAACGACCGTCTCGCTATTGGCCGATGGTACGTCGACCACGCCACCGCTGCCGCTGTTGACATCAAACTGGATCGGCTTGGTTTCCTCATCGGGATCGATGACGTCGTTCTGATCTTTGTCGATCGCTGGTTTGCGAGTTCGCGGCAATTCCTTGACGACACGGTTCGCAGCGACGACATCAATCGTGTCGGCGATCGCGTCTAAGCCCGAACCCAAAATGACTTCTGAGTCGTTCGACACGGTGTTGCGGATATAAACACCCACGCCACCAGCAACCGATGCGTTGACCGAATCGACAGCCGATCGAATCGTCGCGATTTGGTTGGTGGTGATGTTCAGGTCGTTGACTTGCAGGTCGCTATCGTTGACGGTGTCATTCCAATGGACCTGTGACTGGCCGGTGTTGATTGTCGTCGCTAGTGCACTTGCACCACTGATGATGCCGCCTGTTCCCGAAACGTCGAAAGCGACCACGGCGTTATCACCCGTAGCATTGACATTCAACGTGTCGACATCGCTTGCGATGAGCGATTCGCCGATAAAGACTCGGTTTTGGAGTGCGTTTTGGCTGGTTGCATCGCTATCACCTGCCGCGATGATGGCACCAGCGGCGGCCAACATGCGAGCGAATGCGTCCGTTTGCGAGGTCGAAGCGATGGTAACCGAATCGGTTGAGTTGAACTGGACACCGTCGGCGAGGACGGTTGTTACAGTTCCCGATAGGATAGCGTCGCTCGTACCGGCAGAGATGGCCAAACCCCCACCAGCGGATGCCGTCGCATCGCTTACCACGGTCCGTGTGTCGTCGTTGAACCGTGCGAGGATGGTATCGATTTCAACTTGCCCGCTGACGTTGAACGTTGTGGCGGAACCGATCAGCGTTGCCATGGACGGTTCAACGATTGACTCGGAAACGGATGGTCCCGTTGAAACGGTGCCAACACCGGTCCCCAAGGCATCCGACTTTCCATTGACACGTGCCAAAGTTTGAATCACGGCATCTGTTGCATTGAACATGACACCCGAGCCGATCGAAGTTCTGATTGTCGGCTCGATAATCGACTGCGCGTCACTGGCGGCCGCGACTACGCCACCCGCAGCGACCGACTTGGAAACCGCTTCGGTCGTGATGTTGGTATCGGTGCCAACTTGAATCGAGCTCGCGCTAAGCAACGAGTTCTCGCCGATATTGACGACCGTATCGCCAGTGACTTTCGTTCTACCGACTGCGGCTCCAGCGACCACTCCTCCGAGTTGGCCACCCGCGGCAAGTGCTTCGAGTTGTTGATCTCGACCGGCGACGATTCGCAAGGATTCGGCGCTCATCAATTGGGCCGATTCGGCTATGACGATGCTCTCAGATGACGAGTCGTTCAAGATCGCGACCTGAGCCCCCAGGGTAACGGCTCCGATCGAGCCGGCGAATGCTTCTGCTGAGGCGGTGGCCCGGTTGTAGGCTTGAACCAACAACTTGCCAGTAGGCTCGTCACGGCCGGCATTCAGAATCGCAGTGCCAATGTTGACGTTCGCCGAAAGACCGGTGGTGATGTAGTTCACGCTGCCACCAACGCTGACCAGTCCGCCTCGGCCTTGACCAACGAGCGACTCAAGGTCCAAGTCGGTCACGGCGGTAATCGTCAGATCCGAACCGGCATCGAGCACCGCTCCGTCACCAATCACAACCGTCGCCCCTTCGCTGCGGGCGTCAGCATTGAAAGCATCACCAGCAGCCGTGGCCGCTTGCGATTCGATACCGAGCACCTTGTCAAAGATCTGCAGCTGTTCCTCAGCAACGGATTGGGCCGTGTCGCCATCGTCATTGCTTTCGCCAATTGCGGCATCACTGGCATCGTCATCCAAACCACGACCGACGGTCAATACACCGACGGTAGCGTTGACCGCAGCGGCTCCACCAGAGAAGGAAAATGTGTTCGCGCTAACATCCAAGTCCACATGGGCCAATACATCGATGTCATCGTTCGCACGAACCTTCGCGTTGTCTCCGATCTCGGCCAATGCTTTGGGACGAAGCGTGACGACGTCGACACTGGTGGCAAATCCGGCAATGCCTCCGGCACCGCTACCGCGTCCAGTGGTGAACGATTCGATGATGTTGTTGTCGTTGGCACCAAGCAACTTCTTACCCGTGCCACCGATCCGGCTATCGGCCTGCACACGCACCGTCTGATCGCTTGATCCAAACGATGCGTCTTGGTTGGCATCCGCATCATCTCCGATGCGAGCGATCGTGGTTGTGTTGACCGACGAAACCCCGATTGCCCCTGCGATCCCCCCGGCTCCGCCTCCAGCTCCGGTAATGGCGATTCCGACTTCCGGCCGGCGACGAGGT
>JBCCJB010000509.1:0-2592 GCA_039028015.1 Planctomycetota bacterium | reverse complement strand
TGAACGCATAATGACCGCCTGCGAGCTGTTGCATCCGTCGCAAACGTTCCACCGGGTTAATTCCGCGTCGTGGAAATGTCATCGCCGCCACATCCGCCGCGGCTTGATCCAACGCTTCCATGGTCACGACGACAGATTTGGATTGCTCCGAAGTACCCGTTCCGCTTCCGTCACGCTGGCGCGTGCTTGACGCATTTGCCGCCCAGCCGATCGCATCGGATTTCAGTGATCCGTCGTACAACGCGTCCCAAACACTTTCGGATTCGACCGACGGGCACGTGATCAACGTGGCATCCTGTAGCAATCCGGCCGTTCGAAGCTGTGGTGAATAGATACCCGCGAACGCTCGATGACCTTCCCGAGGTACCGACGGCAATCTCGCTTCGGCATTGCGATTGACAAACTGGGTCATCGCGACGCCCAGCTCGCGGAGATGGTTTTCGCAAGCACGACGGCGTGCTTCAAAACGTCCTTCCACCAGAGATGGAACAACAATCGCAGCCAGCAAACCCACTGCGGTGACGGTCGCAAACCAGTCACGCCACGATCCGCGATCACGTTCACTCGCCGATCGCGAGGCCGGTGTCAGCGACGGCAACAACTCGCGAGTCTCTGGCGGCTGCCGATCGACCGCTCCTCTCCTTGACGGCAACTTCGCGAGCGTTCGGCTGACCAAGTCCGCAGATGGAGTCTCATCGAGGGTGCCCCACGAATCGCCTCCAGACGAATCCCGATCGATCGGGCGGGGGATCTGGAGCAATTGACGCAATCGCTCGAGTTCAGCTGCTGCCTCGGGGTCGCACTGGACGCGTCGACCGACCGCCCGCATCTCATGCTGCTCGAGAGCGCCGAGCAAGTAGCCGATTAGATCGTCATGCATCAGCGTCGTACAAACCGTCTACGAGTCCTCTCGCGTGGTCGCGTGCACGCCACCATACCCCGTGACGCACATACCCAAGCATTGGCTGTTGGAATGTTGCAATGTACGTCTGAACCGCTAGCGAAGTTCGATCAATCGAGCACGGGCTCGTGCGTCTCTTCCCAGAGAACACTCAGGCGATTCACCGCCGCGTGCAACCGGCTCTTGACCGTGCCCACGGGAATCCCGAGCACCTCCGCAGCCTCGCGGTATTTCATGCCACGATAGTACACGAGTTCCACCACCTGCTGCATTGGCTTTCCAAGCGACTCAACCGCTTCGTGGACCCATCGACCATTCTCTTCTCGCGACGCTTCGACTAGTGGGTCGACAGCGGCACCGACAAGTTTCTCCGACCAACTACCCCGGTCGTCGTCATAGGAATTGGCCGCTCGGTCCAAGCTCACCATCCGATGCCGTTTGTTACGACGCTGCACATCAATGGCCTGATTGGTTGCGATCGCGTAGAGCCAAGGCCGAAATCGCCGTGTCGAATCAAATTGATGACATTTCAAATGAACCTGTAGAAATGTCCGCTGAAATGCGTCCTCAGCCATCTCCGTATTGCCCATATAGCGACGCAAGTAGGCAAATATCTCGCGTTCGTAACGACGCATGAGCAGCTCGTAAGTGGGCCGATGTCCCGTTTTTCTGTACGCAGCGATCAGGTCTTCATCGGTCAAATCGTCATGCGTGACGTCCAACGGTCGATCCGATGGGCCGCGATCGTCGTAATGACTGGCTGTGGAGGAATTCATGGGAACGATGGGGAGGAGAAGAGAACAAGAGGAGTCGTCGCTGCTGTTTGAATTGCCATTCGTGGGGTCCAGTCCGCCATTGGCAAAAATCTGTGTGGACTGAAATGGGTGTCAGTAGATGTCGTTAGCAACTGACATCGACTAACAGGCTGTTTTTGTCATCCGATCGGCCTCAAAACCGGCTTAACGGGTCAATTTCTATCACTCCACATTCTAACGTGATGGACAGGAAGTCAATTCACTCGCGATTTACGCCTGCTTCCGGTCACTGCCACGACAGAACGGCAGCAGCTCACCTGGCGTGTCTCCAGTGCAACCGGCATTCCAACCATCGAGCCACCGGACCGCTTGCGAGTAACCGTTCAAACCGATAGCACAGGGCGCCGACGCCAGAAACGCAGGTTGAAATGGCAACACACCCGAGCAACGATTCGCCCGAATCCGGCACCCAGTCTGAAGCAAGGTCGCTGAGGCGTCTGACTTCGGGCGGTTTCGAATTGGCCAGTTACGCATTGATCCTTGGGGCGGCCGGTTACGGTGTCGATCACTGGTTTGGTTTCCAGACCCCGATTCTGGCCATCATTGGTCTGCTGGTGGGCTTCACACTCGGGTTTGTCCGACTGATTGCACTCGCAAACAAACTCAATCCATAACCAACGCAATCAATGATCCGCTCGACCGCGTTCTGGAGTCCCGCGACGGTAATCTTGGGCGGAACTCTATTCGCCGCTGGTTATTTCGACTCGCAGGATCAAACGCGGATCTGGTTTTTGATCGCCGCCGCGAGTTGGCTGGTCGCGACCAGCCTACCAACTTTGGCCATTCTCATCTTTAATTTTTCTTTGTTCTCCTGGGGAATCAGGAAAAGTGTAGATAAAGAAAACACTATGTATTATCTTGGAATGCATTCTTTAT
>JBCCJB010000508.1:0-2608 GCA_039028015.1 Planctomycetota bacterium | reverse complement strand
CCAAACCGTCCCACTCTTTCAAAACCATTCTTGAGCACAGACGTTGCTCACTGTTCACCGTGAGAAGCAAAGCCCATGTCCGTCGCAACTGAACCCGCAACTCAAATTGGTCACGTCACGCAGGTTATCGGATCAACCTTTGACGCTGAGTTCGCCGAAGGCTCCATGCCGCCCATTTACAACGCGCTGACGATCAAAAGCGAACACAAGGGCGTGACGGTCGACCTGGTTGGTGAGGTCCAGCAGCACCTCGGTGGTGGGCGAGTTCGAGCGATTGCACTGGGCAGCACCGAAGGCATGATGCGGGGCATGGAAGTCATCGACACGGGCAAGCCCGTTTCCGTACCGGTGGGACAGCAAACACTGGGACGCGTATTCAATGTGCTGGGTGATCCCATCGACAAACGCGGCGACGTCCAAGCAGACGATTATTGGCCGATCCATCGCGAAGCCCCGCCCGTCAACGAGTTATCAACCAATACCGAATTGTTCGAAACCGGTATTAAGGTCGTTGATCTTTTGACGCCGTTTGTCCGGGGTGGAAAAGCGGGGCTGTTCGGCGGTGCCGGTCTCGGAAAGACCGTGATCCTGACCGAGCTGATTGCTCGAATTGCATCCAGCCACGGTGGCTATTCGGTGTTCGCCGGGGTCGGCGAGCGTACCCGTGAAGGAACCGACTTGTGGTTGGAAATGCAGGAGACCGAAATCGGCAGCACCGGCCGAAACGTGATCGAACAAACATGCATGGTGTTTGGCCAGATGAACGAGCCACCGGGATCGCGACTCCGCGTGGCGCTCTCGGCGCTAACGATGGCAGAGTACTTCCGAGACACGACCGGTGCCGACACATTGCTATTCGTCGACAATATTTTCCGCTTTTCGCAAGCGGGTTCGGAGGTTTCCGCACTGCTGGGTCGGATGCCATCGGCGGTTGGTTACCAACCCACGCTCGCGACCGAAATGGGTGCCCTGCAAGAGCGCATCACGTCAACCAAAAGCGGCGCCATCACATCGGTGCAAGCTGTCTATGTGCCGGCCGATGATCCGACAGATCCTGCTCCCGCGACCGCATTTGGTCAGCTCGACGCATTCATCTATCTCGAGCGTTCCATTTCGGAAAAAGGCATTTACCCCGCCATCGATCCGCTGGCATCAAACTCGCGAATCTTGGATCCGCAGTACGTCGGTGATCGACACTACAACATCGCCCGCCGCGTGCAGACCATCTTGCAGCGTTATCGCGAGTTGCAAGACATTATCGCGATTCTCGGAATCGACGAGCTCAACGAAGAAGATAAAACCACCGTGCACCGCGCCCGGCGAATCGAGCGATTCTTGTCGCAGCCGTTCTTGGTGGCGGAAGTCTTTATCGGCAAGCCCGGTGAGATCACAACGCTGGACGATACGATCCGCAGCTTTGAAGAGATTTGCGATGGCAAGTGGGACCATCTGCCCGAGCAAGCCTTCATGTACGTCGGTCCCATCGAGCAAGCGGAAGAACAAGCCAAAAAGATGGAGTCAAATTCCTAATGGCGATTCGCTGTGTCGTGGTCACGCCCGAGCGGACCGAACTTGATCGCGAAGCCGACTTTGTCGCTTTGCCAATGGTCGATGGCGAACTGGGTGTCCAACGTGGTCGCGCCCCCATGATTGGTCGGCTCGGCTATGGCGTGTTGCGGTTGCAAACGACAGCCGGACCGCAGCGCTACTTTGTTGATGGTGGGTTTGCCCAGGTCGAGAACGATGTCGTCAACGTGCTGACAGGTCGAGCCGTTGCGGTGGACCTACTCGACAACGAAGAAGCAACCCAGGCATTGCAAGACGCACTCGATATGCCCGGTGACACTCCGGAACTCAATCAGATCAAAGCGACCGCCGTGCAAAGAGCTCGAGGACAGCTGCGGGCCTCTCGCTAACGCTTGTCAACTTCGTCGATGTCGTCGGCGTCATCGGATTGATCCTGTTCATCAAGCTGACGCTGCAAGCGGACGATCGCCAGCCGAATAAGTCGGGCTTCGCGTTGGTGCGTTTGCAATTGAGTCGTTAACCGAGCGATTTCACGTTCCGGATCGGTTCGGACAAATCGCTGGACCACATCCAAGACGACAAACGCGCGAAAACCCCGCAGCGCCGTGCCTCGCAAGCGATACGCACGCACCAATTGAGGCAGTTTGCCAAACTTCATCAGCTTGGTTGCTTTGACCAACCGTAACGTTCTCAAAAACGAAAAAATCGGTAGCGCGATA
The DNA here is from genome assembly GCA_039028015.1 of Planctomycetota bacterium. Lineage (GTDB taxonomy): Bacteria > Planctomycetota > Planctomycetia > Pirellulales > Pirellulaceae > Rhodopirellula. The sequence continues at coordinate 362 of JBCCJB010000508.1, read as the reverse complement.
ATCGCTAAATCAACCCAGTGCTCTTTCAGATAAGTCCATTTGCGTGGGGCAATGCTGACCATCAAGATGAACTCAGCGGCAAAGGCAAGCCAGATCACGCCCGTGCTAACATGCAACGCAAATCGCAACCACGCGTATTTGGCAACTTGGTCTTTGAGAGTGAACTCGATCAACAAGACGGGCAGAATTAGCAAAGCAATGCCGATCATCGGCACGCTGAACCATCGCGACAGCCTCCGGTGCAGTCGCTTGTTCGCCCGCTGCCATCCCAATCCAGGCAGCCAAAGACGGTAGTCTTTCTCAACGCTTCGCGCGCACATCCGAAGCGAGGGACAAAGACAAAACAGGGCCGTGTAAAAATG
>JBCCJB010000507.1:0-2624 GCA_039028015.1 Planctomycetota bacterium | reverse complement strand
CGGACCAATGGTGTTCTTGATTGATGCCGGTGGTGTGCGGGTTCGTTGGCAAACCGGTCGGGACGTTGATTGGACTGGACTGGAACCGGACCACACGTTGCTCGAACCACTCAGCCGTCGAGGCGGACGTTCGTTGCCACTCAAAGCTGAAGACTGGAATACGGTTCGGCTCACCCACGATGGTGCTGCGGTTGAAATTTATCTCAATGGAACGCTGATCTACGATCGAAAGCTGGATTACGCGGGCGGTAAGCAATTCTCGCTCTATCACAATGAAGCAGCTTCATCGTTGCCAGTTCGCAAGGTCACCGTCACAGGCGAGTGGCCGGAAAGCCTGACGGATGAATTCCGAGCATCGCCGTCGATGCCGCTCACCGCTGCAGAGTCACAACCGAGTCCGGACGCTGTTTCCCTAGATTCGATTCACTTTGATCCGCAACTGCTTCGTTCCAATGCCATGTCCATTCGGCGACAGGTTGCCGGACTAGATCCATCACAACGCTTCAAAGCTCTCGCTCGTTGGGTGCTACCTGCTGGAAACGAAACGGTGCGATTCGATGGCTTTTGGATGCCCACCTTTGCCTCGTCCGCGATTCAAAGCGATCCCGCATTTGCATTGGATGACAAAGCGATGCTCTCGAGCTTACCGCAGCTGCTGTGCCCCCTGTTGGACCTGATCGCGATGGCCACCGACCGACAGCGAGAACAACTGATGCAGCGAGCTGATGCCGTAAGCGATGCGCCACTTGTACGGCTCCAGTCCATCGCCTTGCGTGCGTTGCTGGCAATGACGATGGGGCAACAGAAGGTTGCCGAGGCAAAACTGATCGAACTTCAGGAATGCCTTAGCAAACCACCTCACAGCCAAGTGCCTGAGTCCACGGTCTGGATGGAAACCGTGACCGCCGCTATGGCAGTTGCCCGTTTGCCACAAAGCCGCGTGGCGGCCGAATGGGTTGCCGCCGTACACGAACGCCACGGAAGCGACAGTTCGAATCGACAGCGTTACGCTTTGCAATCACAGCTTGGTTGGCTGGATTCACAGATTCAGATGTGGCAGGCATCCGGCACAGAAGACGCGATGCAGCCAGGGTCCGTCTCACCCCATTGGATTTCCACCAGCGACCTATCCGCCGAGACATGCGCCGCGGGCCGTCCACCACCGCGATGGGGCCGAACGCATTTGGGACTGATTCAGCACACACGAGGCCACGACATCGATTACCTGATGCTGCGCTATCCACTGACTGGCGATTACACCTTTCGCGCCGATTTGCGTCCCAACACAACCAGCCAAGTCCAGATTGGCAATGAGTACATCGGCACGGGCCGTGACCTTCGCACGTTTGAACTAGGCCTGCCGCGGCAACCACGCCAATTCAGGATCGTCGAGCGTGCCTGGGACAAACCAAAACACATGACCCACTTTCGTAGCGAGGTCACACCGGGCGAGGCAAAAGCATTTCTTTCGGGTCGTATGGTCCATAGGACGCAGCGAACCGAACAGTCGTCGCCATGGATTGCGTTGCGATCATGGTGGCGACGCCTCGGACGATTCAATGACGTTTGCCTAAGCGACCCGGACACCTGGCAAGTCGCTGACGAGGTCTCAATGATCCACGATGCGGCCTTATCCGGCTGGCACTCCTATAACAACGCGGGCATCGGACCATCATCCGTGTGGCGGGTTACGGGATGGGAGGATGCATCGCTTGAAATTGTCGGGCAGTCCGCGTCGAGACTCACGGGCAGCTACTGCGAGCGGCTGCTGCAATATCGACGTCCGCTTGTGGAGGACGGCGACTTTGAATTTGAGTTTTGGCATGACGATTCTGACCAGCACGTGACTGTCATGCCCGCGATCGGACGCATGGCACTTCGAGTTTCTCACGATGGCGTTGCGGAGCACTGGATCACGGACGGTCGCTGGGATCGCACCCGCATCCGACCCGACAACCTTGCCATTGATCCGAAAGATCAGATCGCCGGTTCAGTCGAATTCAACACGAACGCCTGGAACTTGGCGCGAATATCACTTGTCAATCAAACCGTCCGTCTGCACATCAATGATGTCTTGGTCTATCAAAGCGATCTGCCAGAAGGAATTGGTCGCAAGGTCGGGCTGGCATACTTTGCCGACCAAGGCATGCTTCGGGTCCGCAACCCGATCCTTCGTGGTGATTGGCTGAAAGCCGCCGCATCATTCTCAAATGACTTGGCCGACCCAAGACTCGAGTCGCTCAATCAAACTGCGTCCAAGCTTGTGGCCAAATTTGAGCATCAATTTGGTGATCCGCAGCGGGACGAAACCTATTTTCTTGATCCTTCGACGAAATCATCTTCGTGGGCACCGCCGCCGAGTGAGGAGGGTCTTTGGCTTTCGGCAGTTTCGCCCACGAAATGGCTTCAAAAAAACATCCAAGCCCGATTTGCAATCCAAGGTGACTTCGATATCGAGGCCCGCTTTGACGATCTTCAAATTGGATCGCCGGGGATCAACAACAACATCGCCCTGTCGGTCAGTCTCAACGACGACTTCTCAAGAAAGCTAGCGACTCGGATCGGCACGAGCAAACGCAACGGTAATGAAGCACTTGGTCAGCTGATCCTAACGCATCCCGATG
>JBCCJB010000506.1:0-2629 GCA_039028015.1 Planctomycetota bacterium | reverse complement strand
GGGTTCAACACGAGTTGCTTCAGCACTCTCAGGTCAGCGGTCAGTCTCGTCATGCGGCGTCCTTTTGCAAATCAGCAATGTAGAAGCTTCCGTACGTGTTGACCCGATCGGCGACATGCAAGCGGGATGACAAGTCCGATTTGTAACGCAGCAACTGCCCGACGACCGTGGAGCGACCATCGATCTTGACCTCGAGCGGATCGACGAAGTCGACATTCATGGCGGCACTCCGCCAGAGGACGCGTGCGGAGTCGGTGGCCCGATTCACGATCGCCTGCCATTCCAGTTGCAATGCCTCGGGGCTGCGCTCATACAACCAGTCCATGTGATCAAGAAGAACGAAACGTGAGATTGCGCCGTCGTGATCGCGAAGAAACTGGCTGATCGATGAAGTGTGCGTGGTGATGCGATCCAGCAAGCCACCGCGGAGTCGGCCGTGATTCTCCCGCTTGAGGTATTCCGGGCAGCACTGCGGTGTGTAAGCACCCGTGAGGTAAACTCGCCAAAAATAGTTCTGCTTTAGCGACGTGTTTTGGAACACGTGTCGGATTCGATCTTGGATGAACTCGGCGATGCCGCCTGGATATTGTCGCTCAATCTGCATTCGTTGGCTGCGAGGCACGCCCAGCATCGCCATGGTGGTATCGCGACGCAGCATCCATCGCATCGGCCGATTGAACAGCAGTCGATCCACGTCATAACGTGAATAAATTTCGCGTTGATGCTCGATGGAGTCAGCATTCAGAAGCGCCGTCACGGCGGACCGTAGCTCAGCCGAGCGATCGAGGTAGCGGTTGATTAACCAAGCGAACAGCCCCGAGGTTCCTCGGAAGTAAAAACTTCGACGTCGGTGACTGCCGTCAAAAAAGTTGATGCGACGGTCCCACACCCAGCACCAGCGTTTGGCCAGGTTGGGTCGCAACTGATCGTAATAGAGATGCCTCCAATCCGGATGTCGTCCAAGTCCAAACAGCTGAAAGACATCCGCATGATCAAGGTATCGGATCGCAGTGATCTTCAGTTCCAAGAGCGCGTTCTGCAGCGGATTCAGATCGACGGCATGGACTTCGGCCGGCTGCTGCAAGGCGTAGTCGAGTGCGTTGCAACCGGCCGATGTGATCAAACACACCGTGTCCGAAGGTCTCAGCTCAAGTGCTTGACGGTCGAGGTGGGGGTCCTCCCAACAGGTATTGTAGACCAGGTTCGATTGGTGGATCGCATTGAAACATCGTTGAGAAAGCCAGCGGAAACCCATGGACTGATTACCTCTTCATTCGAGACGGGATCGGAGTGTGATGTTCGGTACGACGACCTTGAGAAGTTGGCATCTGATTCCTTAAGCGGCGGAGTCATTGGCGTTTGCGCGGCAACGCGGATGTGGCTCCAGGACCAGTTGCCTCGGCGGGAGGAAGGCGGACTCCAGATGGATCGCACCATCGAGGTGTTCAACCAAGCCGGTGCAGTTCTCGACCCAATCACCTGTGTTCAGGTAGATGCTCTGGCCGTCGCGTTGGATGTCCGGCGTGTGGATGTGCCCGCAGATGACGCCCTCGCATCCGCGAAGGAGAGCGTGACGGCTGATCGATGACTCAAATCGACTGATGAATCGAACACCCCGTTTGACTCGATCCTTCAACGTGGCGCAAACGGCGTAAGGGTTCGTCGTCACCGACAAAGACGAGGAAGAGGAAGCTGCAAACGACTTCGCCTGCCCAAACAACGCGCGTCGATACCAGCAATACCACCAATTCAAACTTAAGATCGCATCGTAGAGCGATGATGTCCCTTTGCTGACCCACTGAATCTTTGTTTCAAAGAAATCGAATCGATCGCCATGAGTGACCAAGAAACGCCAACCATGTGCGGACTCAAAGATGAACTCGTCGGCAATCTGAACCGATCTCATCATCTCCGGCAGCAATCGCCGATAACGTTGTTGACGAAGGAATGAATCGTGGTTGCCGGGTACATAGAACACGCGGACGCCACCACCAATCCACGACTCGATCAACGCAACGATTTCATCGCATTCGGTCGACCACTGCCAACCCTTGTTGCACTTCCATCCATCAATGAAGTCACCAACGATGTAAAGGGTTTGCGGCGTATAGCTGCGAAGAAATCGCAAGCACTCTGCCGCCTGCGAGTGCTTGCAACCCAAATGCACATCACTAATCAGAAGTGTTCGAACCGATGCCGTGCGCTGGCGCCCAAACCGGTGTGGTTGCATTGCCAATTCCGATGGATTGGTTGGAGGAGGGCGACAATTGCATCGCGATCTCCGGCCGCGTCCTCACGGCTTCGAGAATCCTAGCAACGCGTCATTTAAAATCCGTGTCGGACGGATGGTCGTTGCGCAAAGCTTATTAGTGCATTGCATGAAGACCGGTTTGCACCGCCACGGCGCTAGAGGTGGATCGCGGGTCCCTTTTGTGTTGTTTCGGTGAAGACCCGGGGATATCTGTAAGAAGATGATTCCGTGCTGCGGACTAGGCACTGTCTGGTAATCGCTATTTGATTTGAAGAGCACATCTGGCAACCTCCCGATTGTCTTACCACAGATAATCAAGGAGGAAGTCAGATGCCCCGTCATGATCTCACGGATCGAGAGTGGAATGCAATCCAACAT
>JBCCJB010000505.1:0-2636 GCA_039028015.1 Planctomycetota bacterium | reverse complement strand
TCCTGCAATTCCGCAACAAACCCAAGCAGCTGGTTCAGCGTGATCGAACGGTCTTTGCCGGAGGGTTTTAGGCCGAGAACGAGTGGATAGTGGCGACTGAGCAAATGAGAAACGACCCAGTAGCGATCACCCGCGAACCAGACCATCGTTTCCTTCCACAGCTTACGCCGAATCGCGTAATAGGAATCGTCATTGATCCGGCTCAATAACGCGGGAGCTGACTGTGCCGATGCCAATCGTCGGGCACCAAACATCACCACGTAAGCGGTCAGCAAACCAGTCGCCAACCGCATCATGAAGAGTGAAGGTTGGACTTTGGTTCCATCGGGTAACGTCTTGTCCCAGTTCAGGAACCACCAAATTCCAAGTGCAACGATCGTCAACAAAAATGAGATGAGAAGTGTCCACTCCCACTTATTGTGGACCGCAACGCAGAACCGACTGCGAACGCCGACCCAAAAGTGCGAATACTTTTGACCGGTGCCAGGACGATGCAAATCCGATGAGCGATCGTGAGAGAGCGCGGCGAGGAACAACGCGACCACTAAAGCGGCTCCAACGCTGACGATAGGAAACGCTTTGTGAAACATGATGAGGCAGTTGGATTTCGCTTGCGTTCTCGTTGAAGGAATCTGTAAAGCAGATGATGACGGTTTCTCAACAACCAATCCTTCAATCCCGATTTGTCGATGATCTTGGCCACACTTTCTCTCAATACCGCCGTGACCAGTGACGTTTCTGAAGCAGCGACCACGCCCAATGGCGACACGACGAAATTGGCCGACGCCAGCTCGGCGTTGCTAAGCGAGTTGCTTCGTGGGGAAACCGCTGGCGTGGGCGATTACGTCATGAATCATCTTGGGCCCGCGTTGATGACAGCCGGTGTTGGGTTGTTCATTGTTTTTATTGGGTATTTGGTCGCGCAGTATTTGATGCGTTTGATTAGCCGCCCCATTTGCAAACGCGTTGATGAAACGCTGGGCAAGTTTGTCGGCAAGATGGTGTTCTACACGGTCATGCTCGGCGTGGTTGGTGCGGTCCTCAGCAAGCTTGGCGCCCCGCTGGGTGGATTGGCGGCAATGTTGGCTGCGGCTGGCTTCGCAGTGGGCCTAGCGTTTCAGGGCACGCTCAGTAATTTTGCGTCTGGTGTTTTGATGCTGGTGTTCCGGCCATTCAAAGTCGGCGATTTCATTTCGGCGGCTGGTGTGTCAGGCACCGTCAATGAAATTGATCTATTCACGACGACGCTCGACACGCCAGATAATCGCCGGATCATCGTTCCCAACAGCTCGATATCGGGCGACACGATCGAAAACATCACGCACCACGCACACCGTCGGATCGAAGTTCCCGTCGGTGTGGACTACGACGCTGATCTGCAAACCACACGGGCGGCGCTGCAAACCGCGATCAATCAATTGGCCGAGCACATTATTCCGGGCGACAATCGCGGAAGCGCGGTGGTCTTAGCAGGTCTGGGCGATAGTGCCGTGAACTGGAAGGTGCGAATGTGGGTCAACGCAAGCGAGTACTGGCCGATGCTCGAGGCTTTGACCGGTGAGATCAAGACACAACTGGATGAAGCAGAGCTTGGCATCCCATACCCACAAATGGATGTCCACGTGCGGAATCTGAGCGACGCTGCCGAACTTACGAAATCGTCGACCGGTGATCGTTTGCGTCCAACGCGACGCGAGCGTGTCGCAGTTTAAGGCGACTGCAATAGTGCCAGCACTTCTTCATGAAGATGGCCGTTGGTTCCTAGTCCATCACCACCACGAACCGAAGGTTCACCACGCCAATCCGTAAAGCGTCCCCCCGCTTCATTCATGATTGGCACCATAGCCGCCACATCCCATGCGTTGCAGATTGGATCGACCATCAGATCCGCGCGGCCGGTAGCCACCATCAAGTAGCCGTAGCCATCGCCCCAAGTCCGCGTCAACCATGTTGCCGCTTGCAGCCGATCAAACAACGCGCCATCGCCACCACTACGATCTGAAGCTCGCTCGCCAAACGTTTTCGCTTCGCTGGTCACAAACACCGCCTGCGACAGCTCTCGCTGAGATGAAACATGGCAGCGCTGAAATCGACTTAGGTCCTGCGAGCAAAAACAGCCATGCCCGGCTGTCGCCACAACTGCCTGTGCCAGCGCCGGAATGATGATCGCCCCAGCGATTGGTTGCTCACCCAACTCGAGTGCCAACAACGTTGAGTACAACGGCACGCCGCAAATGAAAGACTTCGTGCCATCAATCGGATCAATCGTCCACCGATAATCGTTCTGGCCAGGCTTGTCCCCAAACTCTTCGCCGGCGACCGCGTCCTCAGGAAACCGGATCGCCAGAGCGTCACGCGTGAGCTGTTCAGCGTCGCGATCCGCCGCTGTGACCGGTGAATCGTCCGACTTTCGATCAACGGCAAGGTCCGATTGCCCAAATCGCGTCAGGGTTTGGCGTCCCGCCGTAATGGCAAGTTCCACCATCGCGAGAGGGCGACCACCGTGCTGCTCTTCCCAACTCTGGGGAAGCCCGCCAAACGTTTGCAATGAAGGACCTTACCTCAAAACAAGACGAGGATCAGTCTTCCTCGCCTCAACTCGATAAGCCTCCGCGGCGGCTTCGGGCATGACCGGG
>JBCCJB010000504.1:0-2664 GCA_039028015.1 Planctomycetota bacterium | reverse complement strand
GCAGTGCGTTTTCAATGACGTACCACGGACTTGCAAGTTGGTTGCTGCTTTCGTTGTCGACAGACTTGGAAATCCGTCGAACCGCAACGATCCGGGCGTTTTCTGGGGATAGTGGCGAACAAACTGGGTTCGTGTGTCGTTGGATTGTTCGGCGATTGTCAGGAAATACCCCACGCGTGTGTCTCTTCGAAAGTGATCGCAGCAACGGGTTTCAAACTCGCAATTTGATTCGTAAACTACGAACTTTAAATCGCGTCGATGGTGGCGACCCTTGCGATTGCAAGTCGCGAACCTGGTCAGGCCTTAACTGGAGCAGCCATAAACGGTGCAGCTTTGTGTGGGGGTCGCCACCACCGCCGCGAACCGAGTTGTTTGACGACTCGATGTGCCAATTCCGCGTTGTAAGTGTCGCCGTTTGTGAGCGAAGAGCCTGCTACTGCTAGCAATCATTCGGGTGACGACAACCAAGATAGCTATGTGGTTGTCGCGCGGCGTTACAGGCCTCGCTCGTTTGGCCAATTGGTCGGTCAGGATCACGTCGCCAAAGCACTGCAGGGCGCGATCGAAACGCATCGCGTTGGACACGCATACTTGTTCACGGGTGCGAGAGGCGTTGGCAAAACGAGCACGGCTCGGATCTTTGCCAAGGCACTCAATGATCCTGACGGGCCGACTGCTGAGCCGAGCAACGACAACGACATCGCCGATGCGATTGATTCGGGCGATGATGTTGATGTGATTGAGATTGACGGCGCGAGCAATCGCGGCATCGATGAAATTCGAAGCTTGCGTGCAAACGTGGGCGTCCGTCCAAGTCGGTCGCGATACAAGATCTACATCATCGATGAAGTGCACATGTTGACTGGCGCTGCCTTCAACGCACTTTTGAAAACGCTCGAAGAGCCGCCCGAACACGTCAAGTTCATCTTCTGCACGACGGATCCCGAAAAGATTCCGATCACGGTGCTCAGTCGATGTCAGCGATTCGACTTCGCACCCGTCGAAAACGACAAAATTGTCGAGCGGCTGCGCGAGATTGTTGCCGCGGAAGAAGGGACTGCAGAAGACGAGGCGTTGGAGCTTTTGGCCAGGCGTGCGGCCGGTTCAATGCGCGACAGCCAGTCGCTGCTTGAGCAGGTATTGAGTTTTACCGATGGTCAGCTGACCGCGGCCAACGTCCACGCGATGCTGGGAACCGCAGACGATCAGCGGCTTCACGAGTTGGCGATTTGTTTGGCCGATCGTGATGCCGCCACCGCGTTGTCATTGTTGGATCAAGCGATCAATGATGGGATCGACGCGGGTCGGCTCGCCGAACAAATGCTGGGGTATTTTCGAGATTTGATGACTCTGGTTGTCGGCTGCGACTCGTCCATGATGCGATACGCCGCCGGATCGATGGCACCTGCGATGACGGAACTCGGTCAGCGTTGGGGGTTGCAAACGGTGTTGGCCATCGTTGGCATGATCGACCAAACGTTGTCTCGCATTCGTTTGTCGGTGCACGCCCGCGTTTTGCTCGAATCGACCGTGATTCAAATTTGTCACCTCCCGGATTTGCAAGTGCTGGCCGAATTGACGGTCGCGGCTCAGGCGACCGGTTCTGAAAAGACATCTGACGAAAAAAAAAAGACGCTAAGTCGAAGAAACGACGCTGAGCATGGCGTACCGAAACACACGGTGACGCGGATCGACAAGGCGAATGAATCAGCCTCGCCGCGGCCTCATTTGACCTCGCGTGAGACGACGCTGAATCGCGACGCGACGATCAACGGCGATCCCATCGCTGATTCGCAAGCCGCAGTTAACTCTCAGCCGGTGCCTTCGGCGTTTGTGTCGGCAGAATCCTCGTCGACAGCACCCAGCGTCGAAACGCGGGGAGCTTCGGCGTCTATGGAGGCCGTCGCGGCCCAAGTTTCGGTGAGCACACCGCGTCTGGCCGATGATGATCAACCCATCACGAATGACCGACTGCAAGAATCTTGGTCGCAAGTGCTGGCGGAAGTCGACCCAATGGTCGCGACACTGGTTCGATCTTCAAAGCACGTCATCGTGAATTCGCCGGGTCAGGTCACAATTGAATTTGCCGGGAACGCTGGTTTGGCGATGAGTCGCTGCGGCAAACCGGAAAGCAAAGACGAATTGGCTCGCACCATCCGACGCGTCACCGGTCAGCATGCTTCAATCGTGTTGCGTTTGGACACGACAACGGCCAAATCTTCAAAAAGACCAAAATCAGTTGCAAAGCCAATCAACCGCATGCAGCAAATGCAGGCGATTGAAACCAATCCTCTGATTCAATCATGCGTGGAATTACTGGGTGCCGAAATCATTCGTGTGGATGCTGGATCCTAACGTTGCGGCGTCCCTGCGACGGCGTTTGATATTAGCCGTATGATAACGACGCAGTTCCAATTGATTCCTCAAACAGGTAACGATCGTGTTCAAAGGCCTCGGCAATCTCGGCAACCTTGCTTCGATGATGGGCAAGCTTCAGGACATTCCGGACCGAATCCAACAGGTCCGCCAACAAATGCAGGCCGAACGTCTCACTGCGTCATCGACTTGTGAGGAACGAACGCGTTTGGGTACCGTCGCCAAAAACAGTTAAGTCTTCACCACGTAACGCCTGACCGATAAAAGCAGGAATCACACGTCCGTCAT
>JBCCJB010000503.1:0-2671 GCA_039028015.1 Planctomycetota bacterium | reverse complement strand
TCGATATCCCCGGTCAGTTGGCTGATTTGGTCCGTCGGCAGCGAGGCCACGGCCAATGGTGTCAGGATCGGTGAGCCATCCAGATTGAGTGCATGGACTCTCAAATCAACCGAGCCCTCAGCAAAGGGCGCAATCAAACGTCCGCTCAGTGTGATTGAATCGAGCAAACCGGATGTTTGAGGCTCAAACGTTTGCCCGAGTAATGGTTCGGCTTCGCTGCGGACCTCACCCGTGAAAACCGGCTGTTGAACATCCGCCGCGGCCAAACCAAACACTGGCGTCGATGGACCGGGACGTGCAACCACTTCCTCGTTCGCCCCCACGGTCACCAGAAACGTCTCTTGTGTGGTGAGGGCAAAACCTTCCGGCACAAATTCGCTGACGCCGTACGTCCCTGGCGTTAAGCCCTCAAAGTCGTATTCGCCGTCATCGCCGGTGATGGCCAGTCCCGCAAATTCGAGATTCAACGACGGTTCCACATTGATCGTCGCCTGGCCCAAGCCTGAGGTTTCTCGCAAGAACAGCGTATCAAAATCCGGCCGAGTCGGTGATTCAAGGGTGACCAGAAACGTTCGTGTCTCGCCGGCAGGGACATCGGCAAATTCGAGCGGCCCTATTAGCGTGACGTATCCAAATTCATCGCTTTCGGGCATCAAGCTCAGCGTGGTGGGACCGGCATCTGGGGGAACGGTCACATCGACCGTGAATGTCAATGGATCTGACGGGCCAAGGGCGACGTTAAAGGTCGTGCCAAACCCAGGAACGACTGGATCGATCTCATCGAGCAATTCGCTGTCTTCGTCACCGACGACCCGCGTCAACTGCATGGTGACATCGCTCAAACGAGGTTCGGAATCGTCAACGCCGTTGCCGTTGAGGTCTTCAAACTTGTAGCCGCGGATGGCACCTTCCGCGATCGGAAGAACGTCGATTTGGACGGACCTGATATCATCTTCGCCGACGGCCGCGTTGCCTGGCACACTGTCCGGATCGAACTGATCCGCCGCGACGATCTCGGCGTCGGTCGTGGCCAAGCCGATTTCATCGACCGACCCTCGGATGCTCAGGGTTGCGACTCCGCCAGTGGCAATCGATGGCACAGTCCATTGTCCCGTACCCAGGCTGAAAGAACCGGTCGACGTAGAAATCACGCTAGCCGACAGTCCAGCCGGTAGTGGAATAGATACCACCACATTCGTCGCGTCATCGGGACCTTCGTTGGTGAGCGTCACGGTATACGTCACGTCTTCCCCCACCGTCGGTGTCGGGTTGTCGACCACTGCGTCCAGGCTTAGATCAGCCATCCCCGTCGCGGTCAAAATCACATCATTGCCATCGCCACCGTCGTAGCGAATCCTCAATGGCACGCCATTGAGCGTGCCGACGATCGCGTTTTGCAACGGCGCGTCGTCCTCACGAACAACCAGATCACTGCCGTCGTTATTGATGATGATGTATTGGTCACCAAAGGCCGGCGTGTGCGCACCCGATAGTATGATGGAAGCGTCGCCAATCGTGACCAGTCCCGTCACGTCGACCTGGTCATAACCACCAAGACCCGGCCCAATGGCACTGTCGATTTCGACTTCAAGAGTTGAGCCGTCGCCGAGCGTTAAATCGCCCGATGGCATGATGGCGGGCGAAAATCCTGGTGCTAAGGTTCCGCCCTGAAAGACCGTGATCGGACCAATTTGCTGTCCAGCGCCTTCCAGCCGGCCTCCAAAACCGACATTGATCCGGGATGTGCTAGAGGTGAGCGCCGTGTCGTTTCCAAGAATGAGCGTTGAATTAACTTCAATCGATCCGTCTGTCAGCAGGCGTCCGTCACGACTCAACCGGTAGCCGCCGTCGCCCTCAAGCAAGATCGTACCGCCAACAAGATCGCCCTCAAATTCGGTCGGTAACGTTGTTGAAATGTTGAGCAAACCGGGTGAGTCGATGTCGGTCTCGAATTCTACAAAACCAAATGGGTCGCTGCCGTCAATCGAAATACTGCTGACAAGAAATGGATTACCTGAAAATTGAAAGTCGATTGAGGGGAAGTTGGTTTGATTATCAATCACGCGAAGGTCGAGATTGGATACCCCCAGCAAATCGTTATTGATGAAGGTGCGAGTGAATCCCACCGTTGACGTGTTAAAGACCAACGTATTCCCGCTCTGGGGCACATCGAACGTGTCGCTACCGGAAGCATCGACCCAATTGCCCGGTGTGCTCAGGTTGGCGTCGATATCACCCTGCCATAACAGCGTTTGCGTAACGTTCGCCGTGACGCTACCAATGCCGGTCGATCCGTCGACAAGGCTGCGTGCCGTGTACTGGAAGACATCCGTGCCAGCGAAACCGGCACTGGGTGTGTAAAGGATTTGGTTGCTGACGATCGAGACAAATCCGTTCGCTGGTGTCGACACGGCGGCGATCTCTAAATCACCAAGATTGCTTTCAAAATCGTTTGCCAGAACGTCGATGGCGACAGGTGCCGAATCTCGCTCGATGGTGAACACATCGTCAATCGCCGTGACCGCCAACAACCGACGATCTTCGAGCGTTTGGGTTTGCAGTCGATTCCGGATTCGGCGTCGTTTCTCAGTTCGCGTTGGATTGTTGCAACGGCGAGTTTGCGGACGACGGCGTGACCAAAGCGACTCAATCATGATGCGGTATCCAGTTG
>JBCCJB010000502.1:0-2676 GCA_039028015.1 Planctomycetota bacterium | reverse complement strand
TCGGACTGTCAAAGATTCGGGGTGTTGGCGGTGGATTGTTTCGCGGGGGCGACCTCTATGATGGCATCTCTCATCTTCATGTCGTCATCGATCCTCCCCGCGACGGTTTCTTTGGCGTGCTGCGACCCGAGCCGGTTTCGCTATCGCCGCCGTCCTGGGTGCCAACGGAAATCAGCTCCTACAACGCGTTTGGTTGGGATATCGAAACGACATTCAACAACATCGGCAAAATCGTGAGTCGATTCGGAGGCGAAGGACAGTTCGAAAAATTCATTGATCGAAGCTTTCAAAGACCCTTTGATTGGGACATCCGGGAGGTGTTGATCTCGAAGGTCACGGGGAATTACGTGTCACTCCATCGCAATGAGGAACCGGCGGGCTGGAGCTCATCCGCCCGGGCCGACGGTCTTGAATTTGAAGATTCCGAAAGCATCGCGCTGATTCTGGACACGCTGAAAACGAAACTTCACAACAAAGGATGTCGTTGGACAACAATCGCAGGACAAAAAGTTTGTCAGCTACCCCGGCCGCGAAAAGCCAAGCCTGGCCAACGCCAAGTCCAGCCGCACCTGTGGCAAACGGGGCGATGGCTCATCTTTTCAGACAGCATCAGCTTCATGGAAGAAATCATTCGAACCAATCGCGGGACAGGGCAACGGCTGCTCGACGACGATGACTATGCCTTAGTCGTCGCCGAGATTGATCGTCAGCTTGACGGAGATCATCCCTTTTTGGTTTCATTCCGCCGCGATGCCGAGCAACTTCGGTTTGTCTATGACACCTTAAAAAGCAAAGGGATGAACAGAGAGTTCTGGGGTGGCAAGAACAACAAACGCCTTGGCAATGAAATGGCAAGTTTGCTAAGCCGACAGACGTTGCCTAATTTCGATTTGTTGTCTCGATACTTCTTTGTCAGCGGCATTTACGGTGCTGACGAACCCGGCGGTGTCCATCTTGGCGCGATCACCCTTCGACCGTTCTAGTCGCTTGCCATAGCGGTAGCTAAGTCGTCGTGTTTATGTACTAGGGACTTCCTGGCTGGACAGCGATACTTTGAATGGAAAACACCGCGATTCATGGCATTATCGAGCGCATTAGCCGTCTTGGCGCTAGCGGCCTGTTGATTTAATCGCTTAACGGATAGCCGGAGGCGACCTAGATGCCGATATGCGTCGCCTACGGTTACCGGTTAAACAATAGGTCGTTGAAAGATGACTAAATCAACAGGCCGCTAGCCACGGTTTAGCCCGAGAAAACCGCGGCTAGCGCCGGCCGGCTGATCCAAAGTGGCGATGTCCAGCTAGTCCGTCGTACGTTAACACCTTGCATCTCAACGCTCACGTCCAATGCCAGCGATGAATGCCACAACCGCTGTTCCAACGACCACGCGATCGGTCGTCGTGGGACTTGTCGGCAACTCAAACCATGAACTTGTGCAGCGCTGCTATGCATGTCTCTCAAAGCATGCCGACGCTGTGGTCCCGCTGACGAAATTGAGCGATTTGACTCAACCGCAGCGGTGCGATTTGCTAACCCATGCACTGATTGCGGTCACGGATCGCTACCGTCTTGCCTGGGAAAACCCGGGCACCTTTAATCGCACATCAAGTGCGTTTGATGATCCGATCGCCGACTATTTCGGGCCTTTTGATGTTCCATTTGATCTGGCCATCGTCCGCGCCGCGGCGGCAGCTCGACCTCTCTGGCCCGATCCTGAACTTCGAACCTTTGACGCAACCGGCATCGAAGAATCAATTGAACATTGGCTCCATGCCACAAGACCAATGTCGACACACAATCGCACCACGATCCTGCTAACTCGAAATCGCGATCACGCCGAAGCGTGGATGCGACATCGACGTTGGACACATCCTCACGAAACGTTGTTGTGGCAATTTCATGATCGACCATCACAACTGTGCGGACCGGCGACCTGCATTTGGGACACGACGATGGTGTGGACAGAGACCAAAACGGGTTGGGAACGTCGTCTGAAACCGTGGCGAAATGCTGGGATCAATGATCACGTCTGGACACCGGTCGCCGTCTCACGTGGCCAGCTCAAAACGGCGAACGCTGCGGGTGTCCGCGTTAGCGGTCGGCTTCCCGGTCCGGCCAGTCGATACGACGCATCATCTCAGTCTGACGATTGAACTGCGACGCGGAATAGGGATCAGAAACCGGTGGCAATCGGGTGGCAGCCGACGTGCCCGATACTTTCCTGATCGATTGATCCGATGCGGGATGTCCGGAAGTGGTCGCGATGGGCAGCACAGGACTTTGGTCGATGCCGATACGAGCATCGTTTTCGCGTGAGCCAGATGAATGCTCCATCGCAGTGATTCGTTTCTCAACCATTCGGGTCCACGATCGAAGCGACCGAATCAAATTGACTTCCCGATCACGGATCGCAGCGTCAGTTTGCCCGCCATGCCGTTGAGTTGCAAACTCCATGAATCTCGATCCTGATAACGAATCGATCACGGCGACCGTGCTAGCGAGGTTTCCCCGCGTAGCTGCCCTCGAATTGCGATTCGCGGAAGCCGGTCGTTGCAATCGCCACTGCCGATCGTCGTAGCTGGCGTCGTGACATGCGGCGCATCGTGTTACGACAATCGATTGAACCTGGGACGCAAACGGCTTGAGCAACATGGCGTCGTCTCGAACCCAATCCAG
>JBCCJB010000501.1:0-2688 GCA_039028015.1 Planctomycetota bacterium | reverse complement strand
TTGCCCTCGATGATCAGTTCTTCACTGATCACATGGACGATTTCGGTATCGTCAAAACGGCCGGGTACCGAAAGCGTTTCCAACACACCAGCCGTTGGCGTTAGCACGCGGACAAACAGGCCGTTGATCGTGTTGTCGGTAATTTGATTGCCGTAGATAACCGGTCCAACACGGTCGTAATCGCTTGTGAACGAAGCGACGCGTTGGTATCTCGGTTCATTGAAATTGTCTTCGCGAAAACTACTCGGATCGGCACTGATTGCCGAATCCGCACTCTGCGTGATCGTGTTATGGACAATCAACGGACGCGATTCGTTGAGGTGAATTGGCGATAGGGCAGCACCCTGCAAGTCAATCCGACCCCCACCGAAACGAATGTCGGCTTGCTGGATCGTGTCAAGGAAAATGCCTTCGGTCGCCCACACACTGCGGCCTTCTCGGTTATCGACATCGTTACGAAGTTCGATACCGGCCCAATCACCCGCAAGTGGTGTTGTGTCGATGGAATTAGTGTCGATCGCGATCGATTCGTCGTTGTACGACGTGAAAATGACGTTCTGCTCGGGCGTTCCCAAGACTTGAATGGCCGCCAGCGAGCGATCGTCATCGGCCGATTCACTGCCGACCACAATCTTGGAATTCCGCAATTTCAAAATCGCGCCCGCGTCAATCATCAGCGTGACGCCTTGGGGGACCTCGAGCGTCTCGCCGTCGGTCAACGGCAAATCTCCAGCACCGCCAGTGCCAAGTTCATATGCGGGGTTATCGTCCGTTTCGTCGACGGCGGTCGCCGGATCATCGGAGACTTCACCATCGAGTCCCGCAGAGGGCAACAGGCGGATGATGTCACCGGAATTTGAGCCCGCGATTGCCGCAGAGATCGTCCGATAGGGCGATGTCAAACTGCCGCGAGAATCCAGCGGATCACCAGCGCCTGGATCGACACCATCGTTGTCCTTACTGACGAAAATCGTGCGTGCCTGATCGGGCGATGAGGGCGCGACAGGAGTGGTACGAAACCAAAAATTGAAGTTGCCGCCGGCCACTCCATCCGCATCACCATCAAGCTTCGTACCGGCGGTGTCGACGATCGTATTGTCAGCCGCAACACCCTCCGAAGTATCGAATGTGATTCGTAGTTGGTAGACACCCTCAGTGCGACCACCGGTGCCACTGCCATCGACCTTACCGTTGTATTGATCGTTGCCCGTGCTGCTGACACCAACGATGTAGTCACCAGCCGGCAAATCCATGACGATCTGAGAATCATCACTAAACATGTCGTCATTGCGAGCGATCCTGGTGTAAATCGGATCGCCCGTCGTCGCATCGGTGTCGACCCGATAAAGCTGCAGCAGGGTATCCAGCAAGCTGACGTTATCGAGTCGCTGTGCGTAAGTCTCAATCGTGACGCGACCCAGCAAATCGCCATCGTCGCCCGCAGTGTCCGCAATGCTAAATTGATAAAAGTCGACGTCGCTGCTTTCCGGTCGATGCAACGCTTGACCGATTGTGATATCGGACTGACTTAGGAAATCAGCTTCGCTTGGCAACGTCGGGAAGCCAGCAATTTGTTCTCGAAGATCGTTCGGAGCGCCGTTGCTCAGGTCGCCATCAAAGCTATAGATCTCACTGTTGGGCTCATCAGGGCTGCTACCACCGGCGGCGACGCCATCAGGCAGTTCAAACAAATCGCCAATGCCCAAGACATTACCGACCCCGCGCAACCCCTCAACAAAGAAACTTGGGCGCTGGTCAGGCGATAAGCCATACAGGTCATACCACGATTCGCCAGCATCAAAGACCAACACGCCGCGTGACGGATCTCTCTCGTTAACTCGGAACAGGCTGTACGGTGTGCCTTCACCTGCTCCCGTGTCAGCGGTCTGTTGCAGACCGCGAATGTCGCCATTGACAAACTGCAAACCCGCATCATCAGTCTCAACAAAACGCACTCCGAGATGCTGTTCATACAGGTCAAGAATCTCGCGGATGCGTTGTTTTTGAGTCGGCGTGATCGCGTTTTCCAACACGTCCTGTTGAGGCGTGAGACCGTAAACTTCAGCGAAGTTGTAAGGAAAGATATTGATGCCGACTGTAGTGTCGATGCGTCCCGACAGGGTGGCATCGCGTCGTTGTTCACGAGTCCCTTGGGCCTCGTAAGCTCCCGGCCACGGCGGCACATATTCATTTTCATTTTCGATCACTGCCTGATCGAACATGACACTCTGCACACCGGCGGTCGGATCAAACGTCATCGCATCGGTGTTCGCGTCGGCAAAGGTGTCCGTCGCCTCGTCACCACCAATCGTGATTGGCTGAGGTGGCATCGGAATGTCGCCTTCACCGCCGATCCGCAATCGGAACGTGACCGAGCCATCGGGCTGCTTGGCCAGGTTTGGCAATTCGTCAAGCGGAAGTGGCCCGCCACTGGTGTCGGCAAAACTCAAGATCGCCAGATTTTCCGTTGGACGATACTCAACAAAGCTCGGCGAAAAAAACTCGTCGTCGCTGGTCTCAACCGTGCCACCTGTCGCAAACAAGCGATAGAAATCAGGTCGAACCACCGACAACGTTGGATTGGTGGCCGTCGTTACCGGGCCGGCGGATGGATTCGACAGCGGATCGTCATTGAAATAGACGTGAATTTGATTGGTGGCTTGCGTGCGAGGCGTTCCTGTACCCGGA
>JBCCJB010000500.1:0-2692 GCA_039028015.1 Planctomycetota bacterium | reverse complement strand
CGATGCGGTCAATCTCATCTTCGCGCCAGGTTTTTCCACTGCGGCAGAGGTCACCGACGTGTCTGGTCGCGGGGTGGGGATGGATGTCGTTCGGACCAACATTGAAAAGATTGGCGGCAACGTCGAGGTGCAATCGGTCCTCGGTCAAGGTTCGACCGTGCGGATTACCTTGCCACTGACGTTGGCCATTGTGCCGTCAATGATCGTGGCCGTTGGTGATCGACGTTACGCTCTTCCCCAAAGCAACATCGTCGAGCTGGTTCAAACCGACGGAAAAGAAAAACGAATTCAAAAGGCGAGCCAAGCCGAAGTGCTAAGGCTGCGTGGCACGCTTTTGCCCTTGGTTCGCCTGCGGTCGATCTTGAATATTCAGACCGATCAGAACGCCGAGCTCGACGACTGCCAATTGGTTGTCGTTGAATCAGGGCGGTACAAGTTTGCGATGGCTGTCGACCGAGTTCTCGACAGTGAAGAAATCGTTGTCAAGCCACTGGGACGTCATCTCAGTAACCTTCCATTGTTGGCTGGTTCGACGATTCTGGGTGATGGCCGCGTCGCGATGATCTTGGATACGGCTGGTTTGGCCTCTCGCATTAATCTCACCAGCGATTCAGAATCGGACCGTGCCGCGTCGGCCAATTCAGCATCCGATCAAGGTGCCACCGATATCCAGCGCATGGTTTTGATGTCAGTGTCGGAACGCGAGCGATTTGGCGTTGCGATGGACATTGTCAGTCGCATCGAACGTGTTCACAGCGACCGCATCGAAATGATCGGTGACCGCCCGATGATCCAGTATCGCGGTGGAACGTTGCCGCTGATTAACGTGGATGAGGTTGTTAAGGTCCACGACACCGAACAACCGGAACATGTCCATGTGATTGTGTTCCGTGTTTATGGACGCGAAGTTGGCCTGATCGCTCCTTACTTGCATGACATTTGCGATGCGGATTTGACCGCGGGTGTGCAAATGAGTCGCGACGAGGGCGTCGCCGGCATCGCCATCATCGATGAGATTTCAACGCGGCTACTTGATCTTTATGGTCTGACGAAGGTCGCGCGGCCGGACTGGTTCGAAGGCGCGACGACGGAGGTCAAAGAGCCACGATCGGCAAAGCTATTGGTCTGTGAAGACAGTGCGTTCTTCCGCACGTTTTTGACCCGCACGCTCCGCGATGAAGGTCATACCGTGATCGCTTGCGAGAACGGTGAGGAGGGTTGGTCAACGCTCACCTCGGGCGATCACACATTCGATTTGCTAGTCACGGATGTGGAGATGCCCGAACTGGATGGATTCTCGTTAACCCGCCGGATTCGCGACGATGGGCGCTACGACGATCTGCCCGTGATCGCACTGACCAGCCTCGCTGATGACGAATCCACCGCGCGAGGCCGAGCGGCAGGCGTGAGCGATTATCAAGTCAAGATGAACAAACCGGCTCTGTTGTCGAGCATCCAAAACCTGGTCCAAAAACAGTTGGAGACATGTGCATCATGAGTAGCACCGCCACCCTCGAATCGACCTCCCTTCAGTTGGCCACGTTCCGTGTTGGCAGTGTGCTGCTTGCGATCGATATCACACATGTGCAAGAAATCAATCGACTGATGGACGTGACACCGGTCCCCGAAGCTCCGGAAATGATTCACGGGGTCGTCAACCTTCGCGGTGATGTGATCACGGTGATCAATCCCCACCGAGTGTTTGATCTTCCTTTGTCTGAAGATCGCAGCACCGGACGCAACCTGATCTTGAATATCAAAGGCGAGCGCATTGGTGTCTTGGTGGATTCCGTGTCCGACATCGTCACGATCGATTCATCGGAGTTGACGCCACGACCACAGAACATTCGCACGATTGACCGTCGATTCATCCAAGCGGTTTATCTTCGTCAGGAAGACCTGGTCGTCGTGCTCGACCCGGTCGGTCTGATCGATGCGATCACCGAGAAATAATCGCTGCCCTGAGATTCAGCTCACGCCAACGCTGATCCTTCGACGCAACACACAGAACACGTAGATCAGTGCGAACCAGCAAGTGATGGTTCCGTGCTGACATGCATCAACAAAAAAGCTTCATCCTATTTTGGGCGATTTCCAATGCGTATTCGCGGTCGACTGATTTCAACATTAATGGCATGCGGTCTGATACCCATGCTCGTGATTGCGGCCATCAATCTTGTCAACGCTCGCAACGGTAACCAGGAAATCGCAGGTCACGCAGAAAAGGATCTCGAGGAATCGACCCAAGCCAACTTGATTGCCTTGAGAGACCTCAAACTGGCTGAGGTCGAGGGCTACTTTGGCCTCATCAAGAATCAGGTGATCACGCAGAGTCAATCACCAGCGATCGTCGATGCGATGAAGGGTTTCCACACTGCCTATCGCTCCGTGGTTGAAGAACGCGAGTTGACCGACGCTGACATCGATCGCATGCGAGATGATCTGGCGACGTACTATCGTGATTCATTTGGAGAAAACTATCGCTCGATGAATGCGGGGCGGAATGCATCGGCCATCGATCGGCTTGAGACGCTTTCGCCGACTCAAATCGCACTGCAGCATGCCTACATCTTCGAGAACCCGCATCCATTAGGCAGCAAGCATCAACTCGATGCAGCGGGGACGCGAACCCGTTACGACGCATTGCACAAGCATTTTCACCCCTCGCTCAGAGACTTCCTCGAGCGGTTTG
>JBCCJB010000499.1:0-2717 GCA_039028015.1 Planctomycetota bacterium | reverse complement strand
GCCGATGCCGCCGAAAAGGCGATGGCGGGTGATCCCTTGAGTGCCTTTGGCAGTGTCGTTGGATTTAACCGAACCGTGGATTTGGCCACTGCCGAACTACTTTGCGAACCAGGTTTGTTTATTGAAGCGATCGTCGCACCCGACTTCGAAGCCGGCGCAGTTGGACTGCTGACAACCAAACCTCGGTGGCGTGACAACGTGCGTTTGATGCAAGTGGGCCGCTTGGATAACGAGCCCAATAAGATCGCCAAGCGATTCATCAGTGGTGGCATGCTGATTCAAGATGCGGATCGAATGACCAGTTCACCGCTGCAGTGGCAAACGGTAACTGAAACCGAGGTCGATGATGAGATTTGGGACGACATTGCCTTCGGATGGGAAATCGTTCGTCATGTCAAAAGCAATGCGATTGTGATCGTCAACGAGACATCGCTTGTTGGCGTCGGCGCTGGCCAGATGAGCCGAGTCGACAGTGTCGAGATCGCCATCAAGAAAGCGGGTGACCGTTGCGATGGCGCGATCCTCGCATCCGATGCATTTTTTCCGTTTCCCGATTCAATCGAGGCTGCCGCCGATGCAGGCATCATCGCGATTGTCCAACCCGGTGGCTCGCGACGCGACGATGAAGTCATCAACGCCTGCGATGACCATGAAATCCCGATGGTCATGACCGGTCGACGGCACTTCAAGCACTAAGCGACTGATGACCATTCTGGACGACATTCTGGTCCGCACCCGGCAGACCATCAATCGTGACAAACAAACAGTTACGCCAGAGCAGCTTCACGATCAAATTGCCGCAATGCCGGCCTGTCGCGATTTCTACGCTTCGCTGGCCGCGACCGATGATGTTCGCTTGATCGCAGAGGTCAAAAAAGCCAGTCCGTCGGCGGGACTAATCCGCGAAAGCTTCGACCCAGCCGAAATTGCAATGGCTTATCGTGCCGGTGGGGCCGCCTGCATCAGCGTGCTCACCGATGAGCCTTTTTTTCAGGGGTCGCTCGGGACACTCAAGTTGGTTCGCGACGCGGTCGATCTGCCCATCCTGCGAAAGGATTTTATCGTCGATGAGTATCAGTTGCTTCAAGCCCGTGCTGCGGGCGCGGACGCCGTGCTGTTGATCGCTGAATGTTTGACGGAACAACAGCTGATCGAGCTTGACCAACAGGCGGTGGCTTTGGGTCTGCAAACACTGATTGAGTTGTTTGACCTTGAGAACCTGGACTCGGTGCTAGCAACGTCAACCCAATTAGTTGGTGTCAACAATCGCGACTTGAGAACGTTCCACACTGACCTCAATCACACCCTCCGTGTCGCCGAACAGATTCCCAGCGACCGATTGATTGTTGGCGAAAGCGGCATTCGCACCGCTAGCGATGTCGCGATGTTAAAAGCGGGCGGCGTCAAAGCCATTTTGGTCGGCGAATCGCTCATGCGACAGCCCGACGTGACGAAAGCGACCGAGCAGTTGCTAGCGGGCTGAGCGCCCTGTTGGCGAGGGCCGGTCGAATCGCAAACGTCATCAATGCGGCCGAAGTTATTTTTCGCTACTCGCCCAGCTCTTCGCTAGCTCCTGCCTCACTCAAAGGATTTGCTTGATCGGTCCTCTCCGTTGAGGCGTTAATCCTCGGACGGTTGGAAAATCACGGGAATTCTTTTGCCAGTTTCCGTGATCGACGGTACAACCAACGCTCAAGTGTCACCCAAAAACAAAGGGACTGTCATGTCACGATTGATTGGATTTGGGATTCTTTGCTGCGATCTCTTCGCGAGCTTGGCGACGTTGTTCAGCACTTCAAGCGCACTGCTGGTCGGTGCCATCTCACTGATCAGCTCAATGGTACTAACGATGCTTTGCTCAGCGGTGCGCTCGCTGGTATTCCCGGACTACTTTTGGCCCGACGAGTTACCTCGACAATCGATCAAGCGATCGTCTTAACTATTCGCCGCGGTCGCTTTGCTATCTGAGGTATCCGCGGATTCGTCGTCAGCTTCGGTGTCTTCGAGCGGAGCCGCATAGCCACCGGCCGCGAGGACTTTTTGCTGAATCTCATCGCGAACGTCTTCGTTCTCAATCAAGAAATTCCGCGCTTTTTCTTTGCCTTGACCCAAGTACGTGTCGCCGTACTTGAACCAGGCACCCGATCGATTGACCACGTTATGCTGCGTGCCTAGATCGAGCAAATCACCTTCGAAGCTGATTCCATCGGCATGCATCATGTCAAATTCCGCCACGCGGAATGGTGGTGCGACTTTGTTCTTGACGATCTTTGCTTTGACGCGTTGCCCGACCTGTTCTTCACCATCTTTGAGCGAACCGATTCGGCGCACATCAATGCGACACGAGCAGTAAAACTTCAGCGCACGGCCACCAGGAGTTGTTTCGGGGCTGCCAAACATCACACCCACCTTCTCGCGGATCTGATTAATAAACACGACCGCGGATTTGCTCTTGGCAATCGCACCGGTCAACTTCCGCATGGATTGGCTCATTAATCGCGCCTGCAGCCCCACATGACTGTCGCCAATTTCACCTTCAAGTTCCGCCTTGGGAACCAAGGCCGCAACCGAGTCAACGATGATCACATCGACGGCGTTGGATTTGACGAGCATCTCGCATATTTGCATCGCCTCTTCGCCGCTACCCGGCTGGCTCACAAGCAGGCTATCCAACTCAACGCCGATTTTTTTGGCCCAACCGGGATCGAACGCGTGCT